>JBBQBR010000142.1:0-6519 GCA_038317875.1 Lysobacterales bacterium | reverse complement strand
GTGGCATTGAAGTCGTTCGGATCGAAATTGAATGCCTGTGACATAAACGCCACAAAGCGCCCGTCTGCGCTGAGCGATGGGCTAAAGCTGCGGAAATCCCCCAGTTGATCCAGGCTGGTGGTGCTGACCAAATCCAGTGCGCCCGTTTGCAAGTCGCGCACGTAAATATCGGTGTGGCTCAAGTTATCGGCCGCGACCAGCTTGCCAAAGGTCATGAACGCAACAAAGCGGCCATCGGCGCTTAAGGTCGGCTCCAGATTGGTAAAAAAGTCATTGGTGGCGGTATCTTGCGCGCCGGTTTCGGTCAAATTGGCGCGCACAATGCTGCCATTGCTTAGATCCTTAACAAACACATCGCGCACATTGTTCGTGTCACCCACAACCAGATTGCTGGCGAGCGAGGTAAAGGCAACATAGCGGCCATTGGCGCTAATGCTGGGCTCGTAACTCAAGCCATTGGCCTGCACACCGTTGGCGTCAACGCTCACGCGGCGCACCAAACCTGAGCGCATATCGCGCACAAACACATCGCCCACAGCATTGCTGTCGCCCGCAACCAAGTTGCTCGCATCGGAGGCAAACACCACCCAGCGGCCGTCGAAATTGACGGCCTTAGCACCCATAGCGGCGCTGCCATTGCCGTCTTCATAGCCCAGCACGGAATTGCTAACCAGCTTTGGGAAGCCGGTCGCGATTACCGTTTGGCTGACGGTGCTGCTAGCGGCGGTGTAGTTCGAGTCCCCCGGCCAAGTCGCGGTCAAAGTGCGTGTGCCTGCGGTGCTGCCGACCCAAAAACAGCCGTTGCCTAAGGCCAGCGTGAACTGGCATTGATCGATGCCATCACTGACCGTGACCACGCCGGTTGGGCTTGGCGTTTGCAGGTAGCGTTCGACATCGACATTGACACCGACAAACACACCCTGGCCGACGCGACTGCTGCTGGGTGCGTTGCGCACAAACGCAAATTCGCGAATCGTTTGCGCGCGCGTGCTGCTGCTGGCCGCCCAGATACCGTTCGCGGCAAAACTAGCCAACAAAGTGACTGGCCGCGCCCGCAGCGGTACCAAAAGGCAGCTGCCGACTTCGTTCGCGACACCCAGCAGGGTAAATTGGCAGCGCGCCGACATCGGATCGCTGGCGGGGCCATCGCTGATCTCCACCGCGCCAGTTGGCAGGCCGCCCAAATCCGGCGTTTCGCGCACGCTAAATTGCGCGGTGATCGGTTCGAACGGCCGCGCTGGATTGGGCAAGGTGCTGATCAAGGTTGTGGTGGTTGCGCGCCCGGCGAGGGTGGTGTGCGCAAGGCTTGCGCTCAACGCCGGATAGGCTGCGTCGCCGCTGTAGCACAGCTGCAAGTTACGCGCGGCGGCGCTGTTGAACGTGATCGCGCAGCTCTGGGTTTGCGCGCCCACCGAACCACTCAACGTGCGGCTGCACTGATGCGCAGGATCAACCGGCGCGCTGGCGCAATCGGGCGCATCTTTCAGCGTTACGGTGCCAGTTGGCGCGGCGCTGGGTTGGCCCGAAGGTGCGGCAAGCGTCCACTGAAAATTCACCGGCACCCCAATTGCCCCTGGATTCGGCGTAGCAGTCAGCGCGCTGAAGGCCAAAGTGCCGGTCACCACGTGCGCTTCGGTATCGCTGCCGCCATCAAATCCGCCGTAGCCTAGATAGTCGGCGACCAGGGTTTTGCTGCCGGTGCTGATCGGCGTCAGCATACATTCGCCAACTTCGCCCGGCGTGCCAGTCAGATCAATTGAGCAGCTGGCGGTACTTGCGGCGTAGCGCGGGCCATCGCGCACTTCAACTCGGCCTTGAGGCAGGGCAACAATGGGATTACCTACGGCTTTTGCCACGCTCACCCGCACCGCAATCGGTGTGGCAAGCGCTGAGCTATCCGGCAAGTCCGACACAATCGTAACCACGGTATTCGGCCCTGGGCTCATATACCAGTTCACGCTTTCATTAAAGCGAATGCGCGCTTGGAACGTGCCCCAGTGATTCGGCGTGATGCGGTAATTGCCAAGGCTCGTGCTGGCAAAGCCGGTGCTGTTATCAATGCGCACATTAACTTGGCAATTTTCAGTCGTGTCATTCACCGCGCGGCCGCGATAAACCAAGCTGGTGCGATAGTCATCGCTGTCACCTGCAATGCCATTAAGCCCAGCGCGCGCAAGCTGCATGCTGGCAACGTCATCGTGCTGCAGATGCCGCTGCGATTCATCCGGGCCGGTGCCCTGCTGGGCGGCGGCTTCAGCATTGACTAGGCCCAGCGCCGCCAATACAGTGCGATCAGCATTAGCAGCAAATAAATGTCCACCCGGTAAGAAGCTAAGCACCCGCGCCATCGTGTTTTCGTCGATCACAGCGGGCAGCAGGCCCGGATTGTTCACGCCCTTTTGATACCAGTGTAGATTGACATCATCGCCGCGCACATCATCGCTTGAGCCATGAATAGCATCCACGCCAGCGCCTTGCTCGAAGATATTGTTTGGACCATCGGCGCTCTTGGTGCCATTGTCCGGCCCGCTTGGTAGGCCCGATTCACCGGCATGATTCGGGTGCGCCAAGCCGCTGGCGTGCATCAACTCGTGCAGCAGTGCAGACTCGAAATCGAACTGCCCGGTGGGTATATCGGTCGCCGCGCCAAAAGCCAAACTGTGCTGGCCCAACGATCGGAAGCGATTCAAGGTATTGATCGCCTTAATCACCGCCGGTTCGGCCTGCACTGCCAGCGCTGCGTTCGTTTGTATATCCAAGCAAACCCGAATCGGCGCCAGCTCGCCGCCCGAGCCATCAAAATTGCGCGCATGCGTGCGGATATTCGGCTCTTCCTCGTAGGCCAAAACAAAGGCACCGGATTCGCCTAAGCGCGGCGTCAACAGGGCAGTGGCAAGCAGCGATAAGCTTAATAAACGCTTCATGGCGCGGCTCCTACTTTGACGGCGTCGCTGCGCACAGCAATTTCCTGCAGGGCCAGCACCAGCGCGCTTAAGTGCTGTAACTCAGCGACTTCCGGATAGTGTTCGGCATAGGCCAACAGGCCATTCCACGTCAGTTTGGAATTCACAACATCGGAGCGGGTCGCCAACGTGTAAGTGTCGGCGTCCATCACTTGAAACCGCTGTTGTGCAGCCTGCGACGCAGTGCGCTCAAGCGCGCGCGCAGAATCGGCCCGCGTAAGTAATTGCTGCAGTTTGGCCGCATCCGTCGTTTGCAGGGTTGGCGCAACTTTCTGGCGCAGGCCGCTCAGCTCAGTCAGGGATAGCTGCAGGCGAAAATCACCCGCTACTTTGTAGTAAGCCGGTCGATGAATTACCGCACAGCCATCGCGCCCCACCTGCACGCTCAGCGTGCGATCGGCCGTTCGCACCTCGGCTGCGGTGACAGACAACGTCAACTCCGGCACACCCGTGATTTCGCAGGGCGCGGCAGCTAGTGCGCCGCCGGCGAAAAGTGCGGCGATTTGAATAAATGCAGCAACAAACAACTTGATGATTGACATGACGGCACCTCAGAAAAACCCAGCCGAATTTGGCTGTTATCTGAGTTAGCGATTTTTCTTTGGGCAAACTGTCAGGCTCGAAAAATATTTTCTCGCACGGCAGTTGCGCTTAGCGTTCGTAAAGAAATAACTTGTACATTTGGCCGCTAGATTTGGATGCGATGCTAGGCGCTAAGCGCGCCGCGTGGCCGTCCCCATAAGCGTTTCGCAAGCGCGGGTACGACTAGCCAAACTAGCGCTGCTAGCCACGCTAATCCACTCAGAAAAATCAAACTGTAGATGCGCCATGGTCGATAAGCAAATTCGATGCTTCGGGCATTTTGTACGCGTGCGGACGCAAATACATCGAATTGCTCGACTTTGGCCCAGTTGTTTTCCCTGTCAGTTCGAAAATACCAATCGCGTGAGAAAACTTGCGCGAATCTCATGTGCCCGCTAATTGGCTTTGACCAGTGGAAACGCACCGAGTTGGTTCGCCATACCGCTTGCGCACCGGCAATCGCGCTAAAAGCGTTATCGGATTGCGCGAGCGTGAGTACCGGCAAGGCGGCGTCGAGTAAGTAAAGGTGTATGTCGCCATCGCTTTGTAGCACGGGCAAATTTGGGTACAGCGTTCGGCTTAATAAATAGCGCGCGCCCAGAGTTTTTTGGCTAGCGCCATCCAAAGCCCAATCGCGTCCGAGAAAATCGAAATAGTGGCTAAACATGCTAGACCGATAGCTTGTGGTGTTGCGAATCTTTAGTACGTCTCCGGCATTGGGTGAATAAAGATCCTTCGGCTCTTGGCTGTAGCGATACATCGCACCATCGCTTTTTTCCAATGCTTTGATGCGATCTAAAAGTGGGCGATTGAGCACGCTGTTTTGTGGAGAAATACCAATGTGGGAAGGCGTAACCACATAGGCCCGAAAACCATTTAGATCGCAAAGTGTGGTCACGATTGCCGTCAATCCAAAAGCCGTGGCGATTATGCCGTGGTTCGCTTTAAAGCAGTAAAGCCAGCGCTGGCTTGCCACTAAGGTGCTGATGCGCGCAAGTCCGATCGCCGCGAAAATTGCGCCGAAAAGGTGCAGGCCGTGCAGTGCACGGGCTGGGCTACGCAGAGTTTGCAGTATGGGTAAAGACAAGAATGGCTTTCCTAATGGCGTATGCGCAATCGTTGCCAACAGCAGGCAGGACAACGCACCGATCGTCGCAATTCGACGCAAGGCTTTAAACTCAGCGCCAGGGATGGTCAAGCCAATTAATGCAAACAGCAGCCCAGGCAGCGAAAGGTAGAGGCTTAAAATTTCAGATGATGATGTCGGAGCGGAATAATTCCAAAGCGTTTTCCAATCTGCCCAAGTCAGTGCAAATTCAAGTTTTGCCGCAAATGGCACGTGATGCGGGTAGTGCGTTGCACCGGTTCCGTACCATTTCATTGCGCTCTTGAGATATTCGGTGCTGGCGAAAAGTTGCGCGCTGGCCAAGATGCCAATCAGCACCGCGACAACGGTCAGCGCCTTGAGCGCTTGAAAGCGTGGATTTTCAGTAAATGCGGCAAACCGATGAGCGCTCAGCGCGTGCGACGCTTTGATGTTCACGTATGACGCCTTAAAGCTCAGGGCAAGCGCCCCACTGGCAAACATAATCACGACCAAGGCGTGAACGTGTCCACCCAAAAGCATCATCGCACCGGCAATTGCCGCGTAGAGCACGCCGACACGATTTCCTTGCCGGCTGGTGTGATCACCGCGCGCACTTTGCCAGGCCAGTAGCAAACCGTGCAAAAGTAACGGCATCCAAGCCAGTCCAAAAAACAAATTGGCTTGTGCGTTGGCGCGTATAGCAATCGACCCTGCGAACGCATAAATAATCGCGCCAAATGCGGACGGCAGGATTTGCAGGCCCTGTCCGCGCAGCAATACGGCCATAAAATGTAAGGCGATGCCAAAATGAAAAATGATGAAGACATTTACCCACCAGGGGTCACCTGGGGTAGCGATTAAAGAAAACAGCCACACAAGTGGATAGAGCGCTGCGGGTTGCATCTCACCAATGTGACTTTGTCCACTTGACGTATAAAAATCCCATAGGGGGAGTGCCCCTGCTTGCAACGCGTCCCAGTCGTAACTCAACCAGGAAAAGGTCTGATAGGTTTGATCCCAACCGCCGTTTAGAAAAGTCGCGCTGCCCGCTAGCCAAACATCACTAAACCAGATAAACGCCACTATTTGCGCGGCGACAAACTGCAAAGCGCCGCTAATCAAACCAAGAAATTTCGTTTTCTGTACCATCAGCCCGCAAACACCCAGCGCTTCTTCGCCAAATAGCTCAAAGTTGCGACAAGTAAAATCGCAGCCGCTTTACATATTGTTGCGTGGCTAGGTAGCAACCAAAGCAACGCGCTAAACACCAGCTGATTGACCGCAATGACGCCTGCTGAGACGGCCGCAAAAGCGGCGAGTTCGGCGCGCGTGCTGTGGCGTCCGCGCTGAAACACAAATGCAATCGACAGCACATAGTTCAGGCTAATTGCCAATACTGTAGCCAGAAAACTGGCGAGCAATACATTAGTGCCGGCCTGATGCAGGATGTAGAACGTCGCAATTTCAAACACCGCGCCCAGCCCGCCTGCAATCACAAAGAGCAAAATTTGCTGTTGTCTAGGGCTAAAATACCCAAGTAGGGCTTTCAACGCGCCCATAAGTTGTATTTTAAAATGCACCAAATTGCGGCAACGCCGTCTTTCCAACCGATTTTTTTGCCTTCGGCATAGGTCCGCCCGTAGTACGAAATGCCGACTTCAAAGATTCGTACCTCCGTAACCCGCGAAATTTTGGCGGTGACTTCCGGCTCGAAGCCAAAGCGGCACTCGCGCAGCGGCAATGCTTGCAGCATGGGTGTGCGAAACATTTTGTAGCAGGTTTCCATATCCGACAAATTGAGATTGGTAAACGCGTTACTGATAAAGGTCAAAATGCCGTTGCCAATAGAATGCCAAAAAAACAGAATTCGATGCGGTCGCCCGCCCA
>JBBQBR010000141.1:0-6523 GCA_038317875.1 Lysobacterales bacterium | reverse complement strand
AAGCACGCGCTTGCCCTGAAGATCCAAGTCAGTCATACGAATAAAGTTTGCCATGGTGGTGCTTAAAGGCTAATCAGGGAACCGGGATCATACGACCATCCCATCCCTCAACCCAATGGCCACCGCCGCCTTATTTTGCATCTCATCAAAGCCAAACCAGCGCATGTGTTTGCTGCTGACGATGCGCATCAGCTGCTCGGCGGCGGCTAGGTGAAGGGCGTCGTAGGCGCGCAGCTGGTAGCGTTCGCACAGGCCGGCGGCGCGTTGGATTTGGGCGTCGTCGATGGTTATGACGTTGGTTTCCGCCCAAACGAAATCGACTGCGTCGCGCAACGCATCGGCGTCTTGCCCAGGGAGTCGAAGCAAGGTTCGGCTCAAGCCCGAGCGCATTTCGATGTAGCCAATTTGGTGGCAATACCGCTTGTCTATGTTTGCCAGCTGCGTCTTAAGTTTTGCCGCGCCGGGTTCATTCAACGCCAAGCGAATCAGCGCGGAAGATTCAATATAGGCGATCAAAACCGTTCACCCCGATCTTCCAACAGCTGCTCACTTGGAGAGAGGCCAGTGTATTTGATCGCAAGTGGCTTCAATTTCGTCACGTCAAAGCGCTTTGCTGGCCCGTACACCTTTTCTAACTTGGCTTTCGCTTCCTCCCACGTCAATTCCTCGACCGCTTTCTCAGCGGGCGGGCATAGATCCACGATGGCTTCGCCGTGGTTGGTCAGCGTGATGCGCTCACCTTTCTGCACGCGCTTGAGTACGGCCGACAAATTGGCTTTGAATTCGCGTATGCCCATGGTTTGGTAAGCGGCGATGATTGCCATTTGTGGCCTCAATTAATTAAATATGTCTCATTTTAGCGAAATGGATGCTGTAAATGCAATTGACCGACACCACCAAGCGAATGCAAATCAGAGTCAAACAGTTGCGGTGCAGGAAAAAACGCATCAACTGAAACTTCCACACCAACGCTGCCGGTTTGCGCCCTCATTAGCGGCCAAAACCCAGCAAAATAGTCAAACATCGGCCAAAACCGGAGAAAAATCGGCAAACAGCTGGAAAAGCACAAGGCAGCTGAAACGCCGTCAATCAAGCGAATGCCATCAGATAAATCGAAGTTAGGGCTCGTAAAAATCTTAGATGGCGCATTGAGGGTGTCCGGCCGATGGTAAGCTTGATCTTGATGTCGAGGATGCTCTCGGCTGACCTTGAGGAACGAACATGAACCGAATTACTTCCACCGCCATCGGTGCGGCCCTGCTGCAGATCCTGAGCGCGCAACCGGCAGTGGCCGATGCAGACATTGATCGATACGTAGACAGCGGCTACAGCTATTGCGACGCCGTCATACTTGGGGCGTTCTGGGGCGAATCGGTGGATGATGCCAAGTCCACCATTGGTCGTAAGATCGGCTGGGGTAACTTCGACATCGTTGCCGACAACATCGCCGTTGCCCGCGAGAGTGGTGAACGCTGCGAATTTTCCGATACCGGGTTCACTTTCGAAGACGCGGAGGCCTTGGCGCAACTTTGGGATGTGGGTCTGGTCGAGGCCAAGACAGCACTGATCGACAAGGTGTCGCTGGGCGATCAGTCGCTGGCCGACGACGCCGTTAGCGATGCGCTTGCTGCTCAACGGCGGCAGCGTGCTGCTCAACGGCGGCAGCGCTGAGGCCTGAGTTCTGATTTGAATCCAAACTGGAAAATCGGCGTCGAAATTGAGCTTCTGGCACCACCCGGCACTACGCGCGCTGATCTGGCCGCCGCCATCGCAGCAGAGCATCAGGGTCGCGTGCGCACCGTATTGCACCAGGATTCAGAGCCCAGTGTAGTCCCGGGCCAGCCCATCTTTTACAACCTGACCCTCGGCTTTGAAGTGTTGGATAAGCACTCACAGCTAATTGCCCGCTGCGTCGATGATCTGACGCTGCAACATGACCTGGAACGCAAGGCGCGACCAAAAGCGGGCTGGTGGCGTATCCTTAGCGATGACGAACGCCTGCTGCGGCTGATTGCCCTGCATACCGACCCGGCACTGCCCTTGCCTGATGCCCTGGCGAAGTTGGCACCGATGTTCAGCGGTCGATTACTGGATGCAGCGGGTGGAATTTTCCGTCTAGTCGATTCGGTCGGCGCACCGCTAGCGCTAGCGGCGCCATTGCCAGGCGAGCGCGAGCGACCGTGCGAACTGATCACGCCGCCGTTGACTGAGGATCACGGCGCGCAGATTGAAGCTTTGCTGCGGGCGGCAAGAGAGCTGGGCTTCAGCGTGCCGCTGGAAGGTGCTACGCACATCCATTTCGACGCACAGCCGCTGTGCAGCGCGCATGTCATCGCCAATTTGGTCAACCTATTGTGGGCCTGGGGTGCGCGCCTGCGCCAGCTATGCGCGACGCCGCCGCACTTCCGCCGCGTTGGCGGTTGGCCTGAAGCGCTGCCCAACTGCGTCAACGAATCCGATTTTCGTGGCCTGCCCTGGCCGCAAGCGCAGTCGCGCCTGCGCGCACTTGAACCGAGCAAATACTGCGATTTCAATTTGAAAAACATCGCTTATGGCCGCGACGACCGGCACACCTTTGAGGTGCGGATCTTCCCGGCCTATACCGAGACCGAGCCAGTTTTGGCCGCCGCCGCCCTGTTCGAGGGAATATTGAGGCTGTGTAGCCATGCGGCCGTCATTCCATCGACAGCGGCTACATCCTGGGTATGCAGCGAGGTGATCGAGCTGCTGGATAGATTGCCGCTCCAGCCCAAGCAACGAGACTACTGGCGCACCCAAGCTGAGCGACGCGACAGCTGACCAGGGTTTTCCAGACCAGGGCTTTCCGAGGCGATAAGCCTTGACGTCATTGGAGAACGCAATGCCTTAGTCAAACCGATGCTGTTTACAAAAAGCCGAACCACACAATCATCCACACGAACGCCGCCTATTTGCGCCATCATTGGCGGCCGAAAATTAAGTCCCGGATCCGATGTCGCAGTTTGTTAAAGCCCCGCCGCACTCTATTGATGCCGAGCAAGCCGTGCTTGGTGCGCTGCTGATTGACCCAAACGCTTGGGATCGCGTAGTGGATCGCTTGGTTGAGGAAGATTTTTACCGCAAAGATCACCGCGTGCTGTTCCGTGCGATAGCGCAGTTGAAGGAAAATAATCAGGCCTGTGATGCGGTAACGCTGGGGGATTGGCTGCAGCGTAATCAATTGGCGGAAGATGCCGGTGGCGTGGTGTATGCAATTGAGCTGGCGAACAACACGCCGGGTGCCGCGAACGTGGTGGCATATGCGGAAATCGTGCGCGAAAAAAGCGTGTTGCGCCAGCTCTTGGATGCGGGCTCGAAGATCGTCAACACCGTCTATGAACCCGATGGCATGGATTCGCGCGCGCAGTTGGAAACCGCCGAGCGCGAGGTTTTCAAAATTGCTGAGGCGGGAAGCCGTGGCAAAGGCGGTTTGGCGCCGTTGCGGCAAGCGCTGGTGCAAACTTTAGACGAGCTGCAAAAGCGTTCAAGTTCACCGGAAGATGTCACCGGTTTGTCGACCGGGTTTTATGATTTAGATAAAGCTACCAGTGGCCTGCAGCCCTCGGATTTGATCATTATTGCGGCGCGTCCGTCGATGGGGAAATGCCTTGCTGCAAACACAGAAATTGTTCTGCAAGACGGCAGCGTGCAAACGATTGAAGCCATTTATCAGGCGGGCAAGGCCCAGCTTTTCACCTTGTCTGAGCAATTTCGCATCACCGCCAGCGCGCCCTCAGCGTACGTGGATGATGGCGTAAAGCCAACCTTTGAGGTCACCACCCGGCTTGGCCGACGGGTAGAGAGTACGGCGGCGCATCCATTTTTAACGCTAGACGGCTGGAAAGCATTACATGAGCTTGCCGAAGGCGACTGGATTGCGGTGCCGCGCAAGCTGGCGGTATTTGGTAGCAAAGCGATGCGCGAGTGTGACGTCAGTTTGCTTGCGTATCTATTGGGTGATGGCGGACTGACCGGCAATACGCCACGCTTTACCGCATCGAACCCGGTAATTCGAGATGATTTCCTCGCCTGCGTACATGACTTCGGGGGCGTTGTTGCAAACGCTGTTGAGAAGCGCGCGGGCTTTGCCCCGACGTGGCAAGTTGCTGCTCAAGACTCGTTGATACTGCACAATCGCCAGGTGTTTTCAGGCCAACTTAATAGCGCACTGGCTGGCGCTTCTCGATCCGCAGTATCGCTGGCGCGCAGTGTTGGCGTGTCAACGGCCAGTGTCAGCTACTGGCGTGCTGGCCGACAAATGCCTGATGCGACCATGTGCGAGCAGGTTTTTAGTGAACTTGATATTGCGCCATCAGCACCTTTGACGCGTCGCCATGATCCCAATCCGATGACGCTTTGGCTGCGCCGACTGGGTGTGATGGGCTCAGGCGCACAGAGCAAAGCGATTCCTGCGGAAGTATTTCAGCTTCCTAGAGCCCAGCTTGCGCAATTTATCAATCGCTTATTTGCTACCGATGGCTGGGCGAGTTTGCTCAGAAGCGGCCAAGCGCAGCTGGGATTGTCGAGCGTATCCGAACGCATGGCGCGGCAACTTCAGCATTTATTGCTGCGTTTTGGCGTTATCGCGAAACTGCGTCAGCGCGCTGTCAAATACACGAGTGTTAAATACGGGGAAACTCGACGTGTCGCGTGGCAGTTGGATATCACTGATGCCCAGTCTATTCTTACTTTTTCTGCCGAAATTGGCATTAAGGGCAAAGAAAAAGCGTTGGACGCAGCCGCAGCCGCAGCCGCAGCCGCAGCAAAGCGCAGCCAGCGCAATGTCGATCTAATTCCCGTGCGAGTGTGGGACAAAATAGCGCGCGCGAAAGCAGACTTGAGTTGGGCCGAACTAGCGCGACGCAGTGGCTATAACGAAAGTAATTCGCACGTTGGCACCCGCCCGCCGTCCAACACACAATTGTCGCGTCCGCATTTGGCACGAATTGCGCTGGTGCTGCAAAACCATGCGCCCAGTGCATTGGCCGATGAACTTAGCGCGCTGGCGCACAGCGATGTCTATTGGGATCGCATTGAAAGTATTGTTGCGACTGGCGCGCAACAAGTTTATGACCTAACTATTCCAGAGACGCACAATTTCATCGCCAACGACATTTGCGTGCACAACACCAGTTTTGTGATGAACATCGCCGAATACGCCAGCCTGAAAAGCGGCCGCTCGGTTGCGGTGTTTAGCATGGAAATGAGCACCCAGCAGCTAGCGCTGCGCACCATTTCCTCGCTCGGGCGGATTCGCCAAGATAACCTGCGTTCTGGGCGCTTGGCGGAAGAAGAATGGCCGCGCGTGACCTCGACGATGTCCTTGCTCAAAGGTGCTAAACTTTTTATTGACGATGAAGGCTCGCTCAGCCCGGCGGAAGTGCGCGCACGCGCGCGGCGGTTGAAACGCGAGCATGGTTTGGGCCTGATTGTGGTGGATTACATCCAGCTGATGGTGGTGCCCGGCACTTCGGAAAATCGTACCAACGAAGTGTCGGAAATTTCGCGCTCTTTAAAAGCGATGGCGAAAGAATTGAGCGTGCCGGTGATCGCGCTCAGCCAGCTCAACCGCGCGGTCGAGCAGCGCACCGACAAACGCCCGATGATGTCGGACTTACGTGAATCCGGCTCGATCGAGCAAGACGCCGACATCGTCGCCTTCATCTATCGCGATGACTACTACAACAAAGAATCGACCGAAAAAGGCGTGGCGGAAATCATCATCGCCAAGCACCGTAACGGCCCCACCGGCACGGTCAAGCTGAAATTCACCGGCATGTATACCCGCTTTGATAATTTGGAGCAGTCGCGGGGGATTTGAGGAACGCCCACCGCCATAAACTTAAACATCTCGTCGCTCGTCATCCCCGAGCGTTTTTGTCGGGGATCGAGCATCAGCGGCTTACTTGCGCGATTGCAGCCAAATCGTCATGCAGTTTATCCAGTCTGGCAAATAGTCAAACGACAGCATCTCTACCAGCGTGCATTCAAGTGCTTCGCTCAGGGGTGCTAAATCCGTCGTAAATGCCAAAAAACGTTTCCAGATTGCATCTCCGCCTCGAATACGTACGCTTTGCTGTTTCTTTGCCGATAGAAACGTGCGCACGGCCAATATTGCATGATGAGGCTGGTTCTGATGCGATTTAGAGTCTTGTCCAGCAAGATCGCTGAGCGTTTTTTTATCTTGAAATTGTTCGCCAACGAGTAGCAAGAAATCTCTATTTTTCGCCTGCTGACCAAACCGAATTGCGCCTAAAGCTAAGCCGCATTCAAAGGGCATGTTAAAGCGGGGTAGTGGGCTTCCTGGTGTGGTTTCTACGCGGCTTATGTCATGAATTGACAGGCGTGATTCCTCGATAATGCGGGTAATTTTATCTAACCGCGTCTCATTTGAACCGGTGTCTTCAATTGCGATCCGAGCAATAAATCCGCAGTCGTGGATCGCAAATAAGATCGCGTGCAGCAAAGGCAAATAGTCTTGGTCAAAAGGAACATTTACAAAGAC
>JBBQBR010000140.1:0-6532 GCA_038317875.1 Lysobacterales bacterium | reverse complement strand
GGTGAATTCGCGAACTACTACGATGTTCAAACGGATGTTGGATGCAGAAAAGTTTACAACTCTTACTGTACGGCAAACGTCGACGTAGGTTGAACGCTTGCAGGGCAAAAAGCTGCCCCTAATTTTGCGGGGTTGACGCGTGTGCAAGCGCACGGAAACTTTAAACATTTTCAGAGGTCAAGCTGATTGTTTAAGTCGGGCCGGCCGAAAAAAACCCGCCTCGCAGCGGGTTTTTTTTATTCATTAACAAGCAAGCGAATCAATGTTCAAACTGTTCGGTTTCAGTGGAGCCCTTAAGCGCCGTAATCGAGCTATTTGCGCCAGCGATGACTTGCGTTACTTGATCGAAATAGCCCGTGCCGACTTCGCGTTGATGTTTGGTGGCAGTGTAGCCATCCTTTTCAGCGGCGAACTCGGCGGTTTGTAGTTCAACATAGGCCGACATTTGCCGCTCTTTATAGCCTTTTGCCAATTGGAACATCGAAAAATTAAGCGCGTGGAAACCGGCCAAGGTGATGAATTGGAATTTGTAGCCCATTTTGGCCAGCTCAATTTGGAAGCTTGCAATCGTGGCGTCGTCCAAATACTTTTTCCAGTTAAAGCTTGGGCTGCAGTTATAAGCCAACATTTTGCCCGGAAACTTTGCATGGATGGCGTCGGCAAACTGCTTGGCGAACACCAAATCCGGCTGCCCGGTTTCGCACCAAATTAAATCGGCATACGGGGCATACGCTAAACCACGGCTAATCGCTTGTTCCGCGCCCATTTGCGTGTAATAAAAACCTTCAGGCGTGCGTTTACCGGTTAGAAACGGTGCGTCATTTGGGTCGATATCATTGGTCAACAAATCCGCAGCGAGCGCATCGGTGCGCGCCACAATGATGGTTTGTACGCCCAAGCAGTCAGCTGCCAAACGTGCCGCAATCAATTTTTGTACCGCTTCGGTGGTGCTCACGAGGACTTTGCCGCCCATATGGCCGCACTTTTTCGCGCTGGCGAGTTGATCTTCCCAGTGCACGCCTGCCGCACCCGCTTCGATCATGTGCTTCATGAGCTCAAATGCGTTTAACACACCACCAAAACCCGCTTCTGCATCCGCCACAATCGGCACCAGCCAATCACGTTGAGCGCCGCCTTCTGCTTGCTCAATTTGATCCGCGCGCAACAGGGCGTTGTTAATGCGTTTGACGACATTGGGCACGGAATCAACTGGATAAAGCGATTGATCCGGATACATTGAACCTGAGGTATTGGCATCGGCGGCCACTTGCCAGCCGGATAAATAGATCGCTTCTAAGCCGGCCTTAACCTGCTGCATCGCCATATTGCCCGTCAGCGCGCCGAGCGCGTTCACATACGGCTGGGTGGTAATTTTTTCCCATAGCTTTTCTGCACCGCGCTTGGCTAGACTGTGCTCAACATGCACCGTACCGCGCAGTCGTACGACATCTTCAGCGGAGTAAGGGCGAGTGACGCCTTGCCAACGGGGGTTGTCACGCCAATCGGCTTTGATTTGTTCAAGGTCAAGAAATGCCATGCGATGCTCCGGGTTAAGGTTGCTAGGCGCATGAGTGTGTAAGTTTGGTGTGGAGTGTGGACTCTATCTGGCAGCCTTTTGCGGACGCGCAAAGGTAAAAAAACCAAAATTCAGAGTTAGGCATTGGAAACCAAGCCGTTTAATTGAAATACAGGGCTCTTATCCGCTTTTTTGCGTTGAAAACCTAAATCAATTTAAATCGAAATTGGTCGGAACGGCGAGATTTGAACTCGCGACCCCCACCACCCCAAGGTGGTGCGCTACCAGGCTGCGCTACGCTCCGACTTTTCGATTGGTATTTAACAGCTATCGCTGTTTAAGCACTCAACAACTCTAAAACTCCTTCGAGTTCTAGGCGCAGGCTGCGAATCATTTCGATTCTGACATCTGCATTTTCTACTTTTAAACCTTCTGGCTTCACGCTTTCACGAAGCGCGTCCCCTTCGATACGCTGACGCGCACCGCCGATCGTGAACCCCTCATCATACAGCAATGTTCTTATTTGGCGAATCACTAATACATCATGACGCTGATAATAGCGTCGATTCCCGCGCCGTTTCACCGGCTTAAGGTTCGGAAATTCTTGCTCCCAGTAGCGAAGCACGTGCGGCTTCACCAAACACAAGTCGCTAACCTCACCGATGGTGAAGTAACGCTTTGCGGGAATTGGTGGTAGCTCGTTATTGCTTCCCGGATCCAGCATGTGCTTCCACGCGAGCCTTCAATTTTTGACCTGGACGGAAGGTTACCACGCGCCGAGCCGAAATCGGTATCGCTAAACCAGTTTTTGGATTGCGTCCGGGCCTTTGATTCTTCTTGCGTAGATCAAAATTCCCGAAGCTAGACAATTTGACGCTATCGCCTGCTTCCAACGACGCGGTGACGACGTCAAAAAATGCATCTACAAACTCTTTTGCTTCACGTTTATTCAATCCGACGTCTTCAAATAAGCGTTCGGCCATTTCAGCTTTGGTGAGCGACATCCGTGTTTGCCCTATAGGTTCGATCAGCGGTGAGTTCGATGCATCGGTTCGACCATCTATTATAATACGTTCAGCTGCGAATAACGCCGCCCAACTCGGCGGCAATTGCAGCAATTACGCGCTGCACCAAAGCCTCCACTTCTTCGTCGCCAAGGGTGCGTGAAAAATCCTGTAAAATCAAGCTGATAGCTAAACTTTTGCACCCTTCCGGCAAACCCGCCCCGCGATAGACATCAAAACAATCAAGCGCGCTTAACATTTCGCCCGCAGCGGTTAAAGCGCAGGCCTTGAGTGCAGCGAAGGTAACTGATTCGTTTAAAACGACCGCTAAATCGCGCCGTGAACTCGGAAATTTACTTAGGCTCTGCGCCTTCGGCACATTTGCGTCCCGCACAGCAGCTAAATCAAGCTCGAACACCACCGGTGCGCCACGCAAGTCCAGCAATTTTACCAGTGCTGGATGCAGCTGCCCAATCACGCCGATGGCATGCTCTCCAATTAGCACTTGCGCCGAGCGGCCAGGATGCAGATAGATTGGCGCTTGTTCATTGGCAAACGCGACATAGCGTGGCGCGCACGTTGCGATAAGCAACGCGTCCACGTCGCCCTTCACATCAAAGTAATCGACTACGCGGCTAGGCGTCCCCCAGTTTTCATTCGCAACTGCGCCGATGGCAACCCCCGCGATGCGGCTGGGCTCGGCTTGACCCTGATCCAAAAACACAACGCCCAGCTCGAACAGCCGCACACGATCTTGCTGACGCCGCTGATTTTGCGCCAATACCGTGAGCAAATTCGGCAGCAGTGAAGGCCGCATCACATCAATCTCGGCCGAGAGCGGATTTTTGATCGAATGCCCAACAAGACCGAAAGCCTGCAGGGACACACTTGAAGTAAACGCAAAAGTGATCGCTTCTTGATAATCGCGCGCACAAAGCAGACGACGTAAATCGCCCGCCGGGCGCTGTGCTTCGTGCGTCGCCAGTGGGGTTAAACGCAAACTAGGCAAGCGGACTGGGATTTGATCGTAACCAAACACCCGGGCGACTTCTTCGATCAAATCCGCTTCAATGCTGATGTCGAATCGGCCGCTGTGCGGAGTTACAAGCCAACTCGTGTCCGGCGCCTGATTCGCAGCTTCGACCGACACCGTAAATCCTAGATCACGAAATATTGCTTCGACATTGGCATCGGAAACCTGGACGCCCAACACCTCGTCAAGCTTGCTGCGCCGCAGTTTCACGTTTTTGGCTTTAGGGATACTATCTAAATTTTCGGCGCGGCAAATTGGCCCCGCTTGACCGCCACAAATTTGCAACAGTAGCGATGTTGCGCGCGCCAAAGCAGCTTCCGGCAGTGCCGCATCTACACCGCGTTCGAAGCGGTGGCTGGCATCGGTATGTAGGCCCAACCTGCGTGCGCGGCCCATTATGGCCTCTGGCGCAAAGTGTGCCGCTTCAAAGAAAATATCGACGCTTTCTGCGGTCACGCGCGAATCAAACCCGCCCATAACCCCAGCAATAGCAAGCGCTTTTTCGGCATCCGCGATCATCAGAAAGCTCGGATCCAGTTGCACCGTTTGCTCATCCAGAAGCTTTAACGATTCCCCGGCGTGTGCGCGCCTTGCCGTGACGGCACCGCGCAACGCCGCCAAATTAAAAGCGTGCATCGGTTGACCGAATTCGAGCAGCACATAGTTCGTAATATCGACGACCGGGTGAATGCTGCGAATGCCGCAACGACGCAGCCGTTCTTGTAACCAAATCGGCGTCATGGCTTGCGGGTTGATGCCTTTGACGACTTGCCCTAAATAACGCGGGCAACCCACCGAATCTTCCAGCACGATATCACGCAAATCGGAAATGCTTGGCGTAACAACATCTGCGGTAACGCCAATGGCTTTGCGATTGAAAAGCGCACAAAGCTCGCGCGTTAGGCCCAAAACGCCTAAACAATCGCTGCGATTCGGCGTCATTTTCAGCTCAATGACAGAGTCATCAAGCGCTAGATAATCGCGAATAGAAACGCCTACCGGTGCGTCATTGGGAAGCTCATAGAGCCCGTCAACGCCCGCGGGCAAACCAAGTTCCGTGCTCGAGCAAAGCATGCCAAATGATTCAATGCCGCGCAGCTTGCCAATTTTAATCTGCAAACCACCTGGTAAAACGCTGCCCACGGTGGCAAGCGGTGCCTTTAGGCCCACACGGGCGTTTGGCGCACCGCATACAATTTGCAACAGCTTAAGTTCGCCGATGCTAACTTTACAAACGCGCAACTTGTCAGCATCGGGGTGCTTTTCACATTCCACAATTTCCGCCACCAGCACACCGCTAAATGCGGGTGCAACCTCAACGCAGTCTTCTACTTCAAGCCCAGCGGCGGTCAGCTTTTGCAGCAACTGCGCGCGGCTAATTCCAGTCAAATCGACGCTTTCGCGCAGCCAGAGTTCAGAAATTTTCATGTTTTTAGCTCCGGGCTGAGTTAGCGAAATTGGCTTAGAAAACGGACATCGTTCTCAAAGAACGCACGTAAATCATTGACGCCATAACGCAACATGGTGAAACGCTCAACGCCTAGGCCAAAAGCAAAACCTGAATAGCGTTCTGGATCAATACCGCCTGCGATCAACACATTTGGGTGCACCATGCCGCAGCCAAGCACTTCTAACCAACTGGTTTTGCCGTCCCGTTCCCAAGCGATATCAACCTCGGCAGAGGGCTCGGTAAACGGGAAATAGCTCGGGCGAAATCGCATTTCGAAATCGCGCTCGAAAAATGCGCGAACAAAATGGGTCAACATGCCTTTTAAGTCGCTAAAACTGACCTTCTCGGCAATATAGAGGCCTTCTAGCTGATGGAACATCGGCGAATGCGTTTGATCTGAATCGCTGCGATACACCTTACCAGCCGTAATAATTTTGACTGGCGGCAAGCCACCTCGTGCCTTCAGCGACCGCATGGCGCGGATTTGCACCGGGCTGGTATGCGTACGCAATAACCTTCCATCATCAAAATAGAAAGTGTCATGCATGGTGCGCGCTGGGTGGTGCGGCGGAAAATTTAGTGCTTCAAAATTATGAAAATCATCTTCAATCTCCGGGCCTTCTGCCATCGCAAAGCCCATGGATTGAAAGATCGCCGTCATTCGTTCTAAGGCGCGCGTAATCGGATGCAAGTTTCCCATACTGGAGCTACGTCCAGGCAAAGTCACGTCGATGGACTCTGTGCTCAAGCGCGCAGCTAGTAAAGCGGCATCCAAGACCGCCTTCTTGTCAGAAAGCGCACCTTGCAGGACTTCTTTAATACGATTTACCTGCGCGCCGAAGGCTTTTTTTGCCTCCACGTCCAACCCAGCAAGTTGCTTCATCTGCTCGGTAACTAGGCCTTTTTTGCCCAGCCATTCGAGCCGGACCTGCTCAAGCGCAGCACTATCTTTGGCGTCGCTAACACGCGCAAGTCCATAGTCTAAAATTGTGTCTAAAGCGCTCATTGGCTGGTCTCGCAAGCAAAGCAAAGGTCGTGCAATGGTCATTGCTTAGCAATGATTCCTTGCAAAAAACCTGGGAAACAGGGGTTTGATGATAAATTGGATTTGGTACAAAAAAATGGGGAAGCGAATACGCCTCCCCATTACACAGAACTTTAGCGCGCGCGGCTGCGGCGCGCTATAAACGCCAACGGATTTACGCGGTGGCAGGCTCTGCGCCAGCCTTTTTCGCGGCTTCTGCAAGCGTTGCGAACGCAGCCATATCGTGTACGGCCAAATCAGCCAATACCTTACGGTCCAGCAAGATTCCGGCTTTCTTGAGGCCGTTCATCATGCGGCTGTAGCTCATTCCGCACAGACGCGCACCGGCGTTGATACGAACGATCCACAAGCTACGATAATCACGCTTCTTCTGTTTACGACCGATATAAGCGTATTGCAGCGCTTTAGTTACCGCTTGCTTAGCTACTCGGAATACTTTGCGGCGGGCGTTGAAGTAGCCTTTCGCGCGGGAAATGATTTTTTT
>JBBQBR010000139.1:0-6538 GCA_038317875.1 Lysobacterales bacterium | reverse complement strand
AGCGGTGAGCGGTGAGCGGTGAGCGGTGAGCGGTGAGCGGTGAGCGGTGAGCGGTGAGCGGTGAGCGGTGAGCGGTGAGCGGAAAAATGTCATAAATCGCCTAAATTTTGTAAAATTTGGCGAAGGCTAATCGGATGCTGCAGATCATACAAATTACATTATGTCTTACGTTCATATAAAACTAGAGAGTTAAGCGTAATTAGCCCACAATTAGACTTCAATTGCGCGCGTTACTGGGTCGCTTGCTCCATTTATGCCATGCAGGCGTTTGATATCGCAAACACTGAAATTTTTCAGACTTGTATTTACGTTGAATCGAACACGCCTACACATTGAGCCATTGGTTCACATTCGTAGGCAGCACTTATTCCGCACGCGCAATGTGGCCGGTAAGTTGAAATAAAGTGCTGCTCATCACCTTAGAGCCAAAACTAAACTGCGCCCGCAGCGCGCCAGAATCAAACAGTTGCCCAACCGCCATGCCCGCCGCAATACCGGGCATGCCAAAACGCAGGCCCGCTAAGGCACCCAATAATTTTCCAATAAATCGCATTCGTCGATTCTAAACTAGAACCGAAGCCACCGGCGCGCGACAAATTGATGCGCAGTGCGGGGTTTTGTCATGCTCAGCGCTCTTCAATTCGTCATCCCGCATGCTTTTGGCGGGACTCCAGCTGGTTCCTGGCGGAAAGGTGCTGGATCCCCGACAAAAACACTCGGTAATGACGAACGGGCGGTGACCGCAGAGAAAAATGCCTATTCCGCGCGCACGTCTAACTCAATCAAATCCACCTTCTGCGCACGCAATTCCGCATTTAGTTCATCTAGCTCTTTGCCCAGCATGGCTTTAGTCGCCGTCAATGCGCTGTCTGCCTTGGCCAACAATTCCTTCGACAATTCCTGCTGCGCCGCCGTCGGTTTATTGTCGCCAAAACTAACCTGCGCCAGCAATCCCGACAGTTTGTCATTCAACCCGACCGGGAAATTTAGTGGGTCTTGCTCGCTCTTCAGGTTGGTTTGATACACCGATTGCAATAGCGCCACACGGCGCTTATCTAGTGCATCCAGCTTTGCTTTCCAGGCTTCATCCTTGGCAAAGCGTTCGCTCTGCGTGCTCAACGCGGTTCCCAAACGGGTCAGCTGATCAATAGCCAAGTGTAGAGCGGTTAACTTTTCGCTCACGCTGAAAGCCAAATCAAATTGCGCCTGAAAATCCTCCTGACTTAAGCTAATTCTTGGGTCCGCTTTAACCTCAAAGCTTTGCTTTTGCTCAATGCCAGCAAAACTAAGCACCGCTTGATATTGCCCCGGCACCGCTTTCGGCCCCGCTGGATCTCTGTTCCACAACACCAAGCCTTCAAACTGTTTTGGCGATGGATAGCGGCCGTTCCAGGCGAAGTGGTTGATGCCTGCATCTGTGCTTAACAGGCGCAGGTCTTGACCAACGCGTTTGACTTTAGATTTTGCTTCCTCCGCTTTTACCTCCTCGCCGCTTAGTTTGCCGGTGTAGCGAATGATGGCTTTGCCGCTGGCATCTTGAATCTCTAAGCTCACGTTATCGGCTGCAACGGCGGCGCGCGGAAGTTGGTAGTAAATTAGCGTCCCCGGAGCGGGATTGCGGCCTGCAGCGCCGGGTTTTTCATCGCTGCTCGTCTCCAAGCGATAGCTGACCCGTGGCGGGTAAAGCTGTGCAGCGCGCTTATTGGTCTGCACTGCAAAGCTAAGCGGCGTGGTGTCATCCAATATCCAAAAGCCGCGGCCCTGGGTGGCGGCAATCAGATCACCTTGATGGACGGCTAAATCAGTGATCGGCACTAACGGCAAATTCAGTTGAAACGCGCGCCACTGCGCACCGTTGTCCTGCGAAATATACAGTCCGCGCTCGGTGCCCGCGTAGAGCAATCCTGGCCGGGCTGGGTCGGCACGCAAGGTGCGGGTGAAGTGTGTGGCGGCGATTCCGCGCGTAATCAATTGCCAGCTTTTGCCGAAATCTTGCGTGCGATATAAATACGGCGTGCGATCCCCGAGCTTGTAGCGCGTACCGACCAAATAGGCGGTGTCGGTAGCAAACGGGCTGGCTTCGAGGGAATTCCACTGCATATTCTTTTCCGCCTGCTTGGGCGTGACATCGCGCCAATTCGCGCCGTCATCGGTACTTAAATGCACCAAGCCATCGTCGCTGGCGGCCCAAATCTGCTGCGCGTTTTGCACCGACTCGGCGATTGCGAAAATCGTCGCGTAATACTCCACGCCGGTGTTGTCTTTGGTAATTGGCCCGCCCGACGCCTGCTGTGTGTTCGGGTCGTTGCGGGTCAAATCCGGGCTGATGGCTTGCCAGCTATGCCCCTCGTCCAAGCTTTGATACAGGCGATTGCCCGCCGCGTACAGCCGGTTCGGGTTATGCTGCGAATACAGCAACGGGAAATTCCATTGGAAGCGAATACGCGCATCTTTAGCCGCGTGGCCGATCGTTTCCTCAGGCCAAACATTGACCAGCTGCTGGGCATCACTCGCGTGGTTGTAACGCATTAAAAAGCCCATGTAGGAGCCACCAAAAACCAAATCAGGCTGACCGGGCTTGGCGGTAATCCAACCGCTTTCACCTCCGGCTGTCGGTTCCCAATCGTGTGCGCCGATCGCGCCTGAGCTTAACGAGCGCGAGCGAATGCGCACCGCACTATTATCTTGCTGCGCGCCCAATAAGCGATACGGAAAAGCGCTGTCCACCGATACTCGATACAGCTGCGCGGTCGGCTGATTATTTTGACCAGACCAAGTCAGCCCGCCATCGATACTAATCGTCGCGCCGCCATCATTTGCGCTGGCAATGCGCTTAGGGTTAGCTGGATCAAGCCACTGATCGTGGTGATCCCCGTGCGGCGTCTCGATTTCGCTAAAACTCTTGCCACCGTCGGCCGAGCGATGCAAACGCACGTTCAAAACCCAAACCGCTTCGGCATCTAACGGGTCCGCCACGACGCGCGAAAAATACCACGCACGCTGGCGCAGCGCTCGGTCACTGTTGACCAAGGCCCAGGTTTTGCCCGCATCTTTTGAGCGAAACAAACCGCCGTCGGCATGTTCGATCATGGCGTATAAATTATCCGGCGCGCTAGGGCTAACGACGATACTGCAAATACCCAGTGGGCTTTCCGAACTGGCTTTCGGCAGGCCTTCATTGCCGGTCAGCTCAACCCAAGTCTCACCGCGATCCGTACTTTTCCACAGGCCAGAACCCGCCCCGCCGCTGTTCAAATAATTCGGCCCGCGCTGCACGCGCCAACTGCTGGCATACAAAATTCGCGGGTTACTCGGATCCATGCTCAAATCGTCTGCGCCGGCGCGATCATTGACGTAAAGCACGCGCCGCCAAGTTTTTGCGCCATCGGTGGTCTTGTAAATGCCGCGCGCATCACTTGCGGCAAAAACATCGCCCAGCACGGCGGCATAGGCGGTTTCAGCATCGTTCGGGTCGACAACAATGCGCGGGATGGTGCGCGAATCGGGCAGGCCGGAAAAAACCCAGCTGCGTCCGGCATCGGTGGATTTCCAAACGCCTTCACCCTGACTCATATTGCCGCGAATGGTGGCCTCGCCGGTGCCCACGTAGATAACATTTGGATCGCTTTGCGCCACTGCAACCGCACCGATCGAGCCGCCGAAAAAGCCATCGGAAATATTACTCCAGCTACCGCCGGCGTCCGTGCTTTTCCAGACGCCACCACCGGTGGCACCGAAGTAATACAGCATCGGATCATGATTGACGCCGGTGATGGAGCCTGCGCGCCCGCCACGGTAAGGCCCGACTTCGCGCATCTGCATACCGCTGTAGGGGTCAGGAGTTTTGGCGGTTTGAACTTCTGCGGCATGGATGTCTGCGCCGCTAATGCTTAAGCTGATAAGGGCGATGGCAAGTCGAATAAAATGCATGGCTGACTCAGTCGAAATGGTGGTGAAATGCGACTGAGTGTAGCGGGCCGATTGCCATTGTGGGGTTATGGATTTCGCGATTTGTGTCGCTAGGCAAACAAGTTTTCGATTGTTTCGTTTGCCAAGACAAACACATTGCGCCAAAGTATCTTAAATTATGATTAGGCACTCGCGTGGCGGAAAAAAAGCTCAAGCTGTTTGTTTCCTCGCCCGGTGATTTGCTGCCCGAGCGCGACGCTGTGCAGCGGGTAGTGGCGCGCATCAATGGCGATTATCTGGGCGTGGTGCACATTGAAGCGATTCGCTGGGAAGAAAAAAGCTACAGCGCACGCGCCGGGTTTCAGAGCCAAATTATTGAGGCGACGAGCTGCGACTTGGTAATCGCAATGCTGTATCAGCGCATGGGCACACCGTTGCCGATTGAGGTGGCGCGGCGCGATGATGGCAGCGCTTTTGAGAGTGGCACCGCTTACGAGATTGAAACCAGTTTGCTGCACACGCAAACGCACGGCACGCCGCAGCTCTATATGTTTAGGAAGACTGCAAACGCTGCGCTTTTAGGGCCAGATGAGCGTGCCCAGTTTGCGGTCTTGGAGCGCTTTTGGCAGCGCTTGTTTGTCGATGCGGCTGGTCGAATTTTGCGCGCCTTTCAAAGCTTTGCTGACGTCAATGAGCTGCAGCGGCAGTTGGACTTATGTGTGCGTGGCTGGCTTTTCGAGCAGGGCTATTTGCGCGATGCGCCGGCTTGGAATAGTGCAGTCTTGGGTTCGCCGTTTCGCGGTTTGGCAGCCTTTGAAGAGCAGCATGCGGCGGTCTATTTCGGCCGCCGGGTTGCGCTCGATTTGGCGTGGCAGCGCTTGTTGCGCGCGCACGAGCAAGGTGCAGGTTTTTTGCTGATGCTGGGCGCTTCCGGGTCGGGTAAATCGTCGTTAGTCAAAGCCGGCATCGTGCCGCAATTTCGCGCGCATATGAATGCGCACGGCGTGATCTTGGCGCATGTGAGGACGATGCGCCCTGGTAGCGAGCCGTTGGCAGCATTAGCGCGAGCGACGAGTGAGCTAACGCTTTCGCCTACCGCCGACGATACGGTCAACGAATCAGCCGAATTGACGCCAAAATATTTGCTAGTGATTGATCAGTTTGAGGAACTGTTTGATCAATCCGAGGCGCACATCGCCGAATTCGCGACGCAATGCTTAGCGCTCGTGCAGGCGCGTCGCTTTTTCATCGTCGCCACCATGCGCGCGGATTGTTATGCCAGTTTGTTAGAGCACGCGGAACTGTCGCAGCTGAAAGATGCGGGCCTAAGTTTCGATGTGCGGGCACCCAGCGATGTAGACATTGAAGAGATGTTGCGCGGCCCGGCCGCTGCGGCAAAACTTGAATTTGAACGCGCAGCCGATGGCAGCGATTTAGCCGATTTAATTATGTCGGACTTGGCGGGCAGCGATGCGCTAGCGATGATGCAGCTAACTTTGGAGGAGTTGTTCCAAGGTCGAACCGATTCGACGTTGACCTTTGCCCGCTACCGGCAACTTGGCGGCGTGCAGGGCGCGCTGTTATCGGCGGCAGAATCGGCGTATGCAAGCCTGGATGCGAACGCGCAGGCAGCGTTGCCGCAATTACTGAGCGAGTTAGTCGCCGGTTTCAGCGATTCGGGCGAGGCCATGTGTAGGCCGGTGCCGTTACCGGAAGCGATTGGCAAAGACGCAGCAGCGGTGCACGATGGAAACGGCCAAGCGCGTGCCCGTTTGATCACAGCGCTGGTGCAAAAGCGGCTCTTGATTGTCGATGGCGCGCATGTGCGGGTCGCACATGAAGCCTTGGTGCGCGCCTGGCCGCGCGCAGTGCAGGTGTTGGAAGAAATTTCTGCGGCGGTGACATTGCGCGAGCGTTTAGCGGCGCCCTTGGGCGAATGGCAGCGTGATAGCGATGCGTTGTTGCCTGCGGGCGCACTGCTATTTAATGCGCTGGCGCTGGTTGATGGCAAATTGGCGACGCTGCTTAGCTCAACTGAGCGTGATTTTATCCTGCGATCTAAATTGGCAGACCAGCGTCAGCGCAGCCGTCGCGCACGGCGATTGAGCCTAATTGCGGGCGCCATGACCGTGCTTGCCATCGTGGCGCTGGCGATGGCCTGGAATGCCAAATTATCCAGTGACAAAGCGCGTTTAAGTTTTAGCGCCTCGGTGACGGCAGTGAACGCGTTAACCCGAGATTTAGCACAAAATCTGCGGCAATCGCGGGGTGTGCGGGCGGAAACGGTAGCGAGTGTTTTGACTAAGGCGCAGGCACTGGTTGCCAGCATTGAAAAGACCGATCCAGGCAATCTCGATTTGGAACACGCGCGTATCGGCATGTTGCTAGGCTTTTCGGAAACCTATCGCAGCGTCGCGCGCTCAAGTGAGGCGAATAAGGCCTTGGACGAAGCGATCACACGATTAAGCAAGCTAGCGACGCCGCTTGATTCGGAGCGTGCGGCCCAGACTGCATTTGCAAACCTGCGTATCGAAGCCGATCTAGCACAGTCGCAGCGCGCCTATTTTGAACTTGATTTGGTAGATGCCGAACGCTACGCCCGCGCCGCCTTCGATGCGCCCGCGTTCAC
>JBBQBR010000138.1:0-6594 GCA_038317875.1 Lysobacterales bacterium | reverse complement strand
TGGTACGGCAAAAGAAAGCGTGACAGCGGCAGGCGTTGCAATCAGTGAAAGTGCCCGCAGTGCTGCGGCATCTGCCAGTGAAAGCGCTCGCAATGCTGCAGCGTCCACCAATCAATATGTGCACGACCAGCCTTGGAAGTCGATCAGTATCGGCGCTGGGATCGGTTTGCTGCTCGGCTTTGTGTTGTCGCGTCGCTAAGTAAGGGCTCCGCCATGAACCCATCGTTTGAGTTCAACCCGTTGAGCGCGATCCGCTTACTGCGCTCAGCGGGTGGCGCACTATTCGCACAGGCTGCGCTGCACAGCCAGCTTGCGCGCGTAGAATGGGCGGAAGAAAAAGTTCGTCTTACCCGAATTTTAATCTCGGCATTCTTGATTGTAGTGAGCGCTTTCTGCCTCCTGCTGCTTGGCAGCATGATCGTGCTTGCGTTGTGTTGGAACACTCCGTATCAATTTGTTGTGATAGCCTCGGTGCTTATTGTTTACCTCGCGTTATTTGCAGTCGCGATGCGTGTTCTCAAACAGCAACTGGCGCTCGGCGCGTTAAGTTTTGCCGCCACTCGTGAGGAAATTGCCGCAGATGTTGCGATGCTGAAGGCAAAGCTATGACTCTACCGAGCGAGAACAACGTAGTGGAACCTAACGCATTGGAAGTTAAACCATTGGGCGTTGAACCATTGGGCGTTAAACCAGTGGAAGTTAAACCATCGCAAGTTAAAGCACTGGATGTAAAAGCTGGGGGTAGCTCTGCTTTGCCTTCGCTTTTGGAACAACGCTTGGCACTGCGTCGGCAGCTTGCGGATCAGCGTGAAATCATCGCTTTTCGCCTAACGCCGGGCAGTCAGCTACGGCTGAACGCGTCTGCGCAAGGGATGTCTTACCCGCGCAGCCTGACCATGCGATTACTCACTAAAAATCCTGCGCCCGTCATAAAGTTGGCGATCGGTGTTGCGACTTGGTTGATTGGTAAGCGTTTTTCAGGTGCCTTGCATGAAGGCATGCGCTTTATCAAAATGCTTCGTACAGAGGCTAGGCCTCACTAAGCTAATTTTCCCGGAGTAGTGCCTTGATTGAGCCAATAGCGCCAACTGCTGATAGCGAGTCTTTGGCTGTAGCGGATTTACAATCCGCTCCAGCGATAATTGCCGTCCCTGCGGTGCCAGCAATTCCGGTCATTGCTGAAACTCTGGGAATTGTGGCGACACCTAACGTTCAGGGCGCGCTTGATGTCGCAACGGCGGCGCCTAAAATGAATCGTGCGATAGCGGGCTCGTGGGCGGTAAAAGGGCTGTTTATCCTGGCGTTGATCACCGCACTTAAATTGGCACGCGAATTGTTATTGCCGGTGGTGACTGCGCTAATCCTCAGTTTGGTTTTTCTGCCGGTGGTGCGCGGTATGCGCAAGCTTTTTATTCCCGCACCGGTCGCGGGCGCCATTATTGTCATCGGTGTGTTTGCGGTGCTGTCGGCCGGCGTCTATAACTTGGCTGGGCCGGCAGGCGACTGGTTGGCACAAGCGCCGCAAAACTTGAAAGAAATCGGCGGCAAGCTGCGCAAAGTAGCTGGGTCGGTTAAAGATGTTGCGACTGCGACCGCTCAGGTGCAAAGCCTGACGCAGGAGATGGCGACCGGCGGCAGTACTGCGCCAAGTAAAGTCCAGGAAGTCTCCGTGCAAGGCCCCTCAATGGCTGGCACCGTTTTGGGCGCGGCACAAGATTTTTCGGTCAACGCCGCGCGCACATTCGTGCTGCTGTATTTTTTACTGGCGTCCGGGAATCTATTTTTGCGCAAAATCGTCGCCGCAACGCCGAGATTTATGGACAAAAAACGTGAAGTGGATATTGCCAACCAAGTTGAAACGGCTGTGTCTAGCTATTTATTCACCGTGACCTTGATCAATATTGCGTTGGGCGCGTCAGTCGCACTGGCGCTGTATATGATGGGCGTGCCAAACCCGATTTTGTGGGGCGTGATGGTCGCGCTATTTAACTTTGTTCCCTATCTCGGCGAAATGGCCAGCATCGTGATTTTAAGTATTGTTGGTTTGCTGACCTTCGATGATCTTTGGCACAGCATGATGGTGCCAATTGTGTTCTATTTGCTTTCAGCCATTGAGGGCTATTTGGTTACGCCGATGGTGCTGGGCAAGCGCCTGAGCCTTAATCCGGTGGTGATCGTTTTGTCGGTGCTGTTTTGGGGCTGGATGTGGGGCATTCCCGGTGCGTTGCTTGCGGTGCCCATTTTGATTGCCATTAAAACCACCTGTGATCGCGTGGATTCGTTCAAAGTTGTGGGTGAATTTATTGGGGAATAGCGACTGGCGCGTGTCCCGTCACCCGCCAAAGCGCATGCCCAGAACGCGCATATTTTGCCTCAAATAAACTAAGCGCTGGGTTATCCGCATCAATCTCAATTTGTGTGAGTGCGACAGCCCAGCCGGACGACTGCAGCGCAAAGGCAAATTCTTCTGCATAGATGGCCCAGTTCGTGCGCAGCTCAATGCGATTCGCCACGCTAAGCAACGTCGGCCAAATCGGGTGCGCGTGCCAGCGTCGCTTTAAGTGTTCGGGCTTGGGCGATGGGTTTGGATACAGCAAATAGACTTTTTCGGCGCGCATGCTGTACGCGTTTATCAACCGCAATACATCGTATTGATCGCCGCGCAAATGCAGGTAACGGCCCGAAATTTCGCTAGCTGCTTTGCCCAAGCGCACGCTGGAGCGATCTAACCCTAGTACGCCTGAATCTAGATGGCGCTTCGCCAAATTTTCGCTACTTTCCCCAGTGCCGCAACCCAGATCTAAAATCAGCGACGGGTGCGCCGCTGCAAACGCCTGCACCTGTGGCCAAATAGCGTGCGAAAAAGGCGCAATCGGGGTTTGGTCGCTGTGAATTTGATGCCGTGCAAGCACCTCCGATAGGCGTGGGTGAATGGTAGTTTGCGGGCTGCTGACTAGATTTGAGTTCACGGGCTTGCTGATTTCGGGCATGCGTTAGAATAAGGCCTTAATCCAGTCGATGGAGCACTTTAATGGTCACAGCAAATTCTTTGTATACCGAGGCGCATTGGCTCAAGGCCGAACGTGATATCACCGCCTTGCGCGCCGAATTTCCACAAGCGACTCATGCACGGCTATTGCGTCAATTAGTTAAAACCGCCTGCATCAAAGCCGGTGCGACCGGTGCCGGCACGACTGCGGTCAGCATGATTCCGGGCTTTGGCAAAGCATTGGGCTGGGCGGTCAATTTGGCGGGCGATGCCGCAATGACGAGCGCTATTCAACGCGATTTAATTCTGCGCATTTTCGCGCTGCATCAACGCACGCCCAGTGCTGCGGACAATGCGCAGATGCTCAATTGGATGGGTACGATCGGCGTGGGCGCAATTGAGTTGGTTGAGCAAATTGGCGGTGGTGTGCTCAAGCGTATGGCGAAAAAGGTGCTTGGCACGGTGCTTAGGCGCGGCTTGCCAGCGCTAGAGATTCTTGCTTCCAGCGCGACGCACGTTACCGGCACTTTTTTGCTGGCGCGCAAAGTCGCTGCCTATTGTCAGGAGGGTGGCGATGATAGCGATGACGCCAATGTGCTGGATCCAGATCCACGCCGCTTGCGTCAATGGACCATGCTCAGCCTAGGCACCGTGGTCGATGAAAACCAGCCGAAAACCGTGAAAGACGCATTTCGCTAGGCGCATGTTTTTGCTTCGCAATTTATCCGCATTTAGCAGATTGCTACGCTAATTTTTTGTTTCGCAATTGCTCCCAAGCTAGCAAATCGCGACGTTAACTATTTGAGGGAATACTGTGAGTGTAAAAACGGTCGTTATTACGGGTGCGGGCAGTGGTTTAGGGCGGGAATTGGCGATCAATTACGCCAAGCGCGGCGCGCGTATCGCGGTTGCAGATTTATTGGTGGAGCGCGCGCAACAGACGTTGGCGCTGCTGAGCGGCAGCGGCCATATCGCCATTGAGATGAATGTAGCGGATGCGAAAGATTGGCAGCAAGTCGCCACCCAGCTTAAATCTGAGTTTGGCAGTGTGTCGGTGCTGATTAATAACGCCGGCATCGCCAGCAGCGGTGAGTTCTTGGACACCTCGGATGCGGAGTGGGATCGGGTCGTCGCGATTAATTTGACCTCAATTCAACGCGGCTGCAAGGCCATTTTGCCGCTGATGTTGGGCACGCGCGGTGGTTTGATTATCAATACCGCCTCCTTCGCAGGCTTGGCGGGCGCGCCGGAAACCGGCGTTTATGGCGTTACTAAGGCCGCTGTACTGGCGTATTCCGAAATTTTGCGCGCGCAGCTTTATGCGCGTGGCCTGCACGTTGCGTGTCTTTGCCCGAGCTTTTTCAAGACGAACTTGCTGGAGTCGTTTTCGCCTGGGCATGAACGCATGCACAAAGCCGCGACAGCATTGATGGAACGCTCAGCGCTCACGGCAAGTGATGTGGCCGAATTTGCGATTTCGCGCGCCGAAGCAGGCGAGTTTTTGCTACTGCCGCACAAAGACAGTCGCAGTCAGTGGCGCGCTAAACGCTGGTTCCCAGAATATTATTTCAAGAAAATGTTGAAAATGTTGAAGCGGGACGTTTAGCCACTGATTTGGCCCAGGTTATGATTGAATTGCGCGTTTGGACTTGATAGTGATTTGTCGAAAAAGAAATTTCTGGAAAGCCGTTCGTGCTGAGCCCGTCGAAGCATGTAGCCGTAAATTTCGAGTTGCATGTGGCTCCGTTAGGAATTGTAAGGCTCTGCCCTTTGACAGGCGCAGGGCGAACGGATATCTACCAATTTTCATCCTTATTCTGACCGTACCAATAGTGGACGCAAGCTAAGCGGGCCATGGATCTGTCGCGCACCATCCTGCACGTGGATATGGACGCATTTTATGCGGCCGTCGAACAGCGCGACGCCCCGGAACTGCGTGGCAAACCGGTGATTCTGGCGCACACCGGGCCGCGCGGCGTGGTGTCCACCGCAAGCTATGAAGCGCGCGTGTTTGGCGTGCACTCGGCGATGCCGACTGCACGCGCGCTTAAATTATGCCCGCAGGGCATCTATATCGAGCCGCGCATCAGTTACTACGCAGCGATATCGGCGCAAATTTTCGCGGTATTTAACCAAGTCACGCCGGAAATTGAAGGCTTGTCTTTAGACGAAGCTTTTTTAGACGTTACTGCCAGCCTCAACCTATTTGGTGGCGCTCAAAACATCGCCGAATTTGTGCGTAAGGAGGTGTTTAAGCAAGTGCAGCTAAACTGCAGCGTCGGCATTGCACACAATAAATTGCTGGCAAAAATGGCGAGCGAGCTGAGCAAACCGAATGGCTTACTGCACTTAACGCCCGAGCTTGTGCACCCGCGCTTAGATCCACTGCCGGTGAATAAGCTCTATACCATTGGTCGTGTTACCGCCGAAAAACTGGCAAACATCGGCATACACAGCATTGCGCAGCTGCGCCTAGCACCTGCGGCGCTGGTCAGAAAAGCGCTGGGCAATCACTGCGAAACCGCGCAGCGATTTGCCGCGGGTATCGATTCCCGGCCAGTGGTTGCCGACCGTGCGGAAAAATCGGTAGGCGCTGAACATACCTTTGCGCAAGATTTAAGCGCACTGAGCGATGCACGCATGTGGCTAATGCGGCTCGCCGAAAAAGTAAGCGCGCGCCTGCGTGCAAACGAACTAGAAGCGCACACGATCACCGTCAAAATACGCGTACCGCCATTCGAAACGCTAACCCGCCAAGCACCGCTAAATCCCGCCTGCGCGAATACCGATGCGATTTTTCACCTTGCCGAGCAACTTTTGCTGCACTGGTGGCAGGCGCAAAAGCAGCCTCGTCTGCGTTTGCTCGGCGTAAGTGCGTCGCGTTTTGCTGCGCCGGCAGTTGTACTAACCGCGCCGCAGCAGGCCGATTTATTTGCCCCGGCACCTCCGTCGACTAACCCGGTTCAACCTAGCGCAACCGATCAACTAAACGACGCCATTAATCAGAAGTTTGGCGCGCACAGCCTGCGGCGCGCGCGGGCGTTGGCGGGGAAGGATTGAGGGGCGAGAGACATTTGGATTTACGTGTGCTTTTAAGCACCGGTAAATAAAGTGTTTAAAGTTTGTTGAGGCTTGAATTGGTTTTCTGGCTTTCAGGTTTCAATTTTCATGTAAATAAACACTATTGTTTGTTTTCACCAAAGGTATTTACGCCTGATTTGTAACGGGTGTAGAGTCGCGATCTCACTTTGGAGACGACCATGCGAAATTTTCCGGCGCTTTTATGCGTGTTTACATTTATGTTTTCCTGTAATGCGTGTGCTGAAAAAGTTTTTTTCGGTGAATTGGACGCTACTCAAGAAGTACCAACAAACGCTTCGGTCGGCACTGGCTTCGGCCAAGTGACTTTAAATGACTTGGAAAACCTGATCACGGTTTCGGTGAACTATTCTGGGTTGAGTTCAGGTGTAACCATCGGACACATTCATGGGCCTGCAATTCCGGGGTCAAATGCGCCTGTGCTTTTTGATTTGAGTCCGTCGGTCGGACAAGTAAGCGGCAGCGTTTTGAATCGGAGTTTTGCAATCGACGCTGTGCAACTGGCT
>JBBQBR010000137.1:0-6623 GCA_038317875.1 Lysobacterales bacterium | reverse complement strand
CAGGCCATAAAAGCCGATCCAAAATAACTCCCAGCCACCGGCCGCACCCGTTAATAAATTCGGCAGCAGTTCGCGAATCGGGCTAAAGAAGCCAACGAAAGTCATGCCGGTCCAAACCGACAAAACAATCCAGGATAGTTGCTTCAAACCCTTGCGGCGCAGCTTGTTCCACGACCACGGGGCTTTATCGAGCTTCATTCGGTGCCCGCGGTCGCCTTCGGTCATGCGCTCCAAAGCCAAAAACACCTCGGTCCAAACGGTTTGCGGGCAGGCGTAACCGCACCAAAGCCGTCCAGCAAGGGCTGTGAAGAAGAACAGGCTAAGCGCCAGCACCACCAAGATGCCGGATAAAAAGATGAAATCCTGCGGCCAAAAGTTCAAGCCCAGCACATGGAACTGGCGCTTTGGCAAATCGAACAACAGCGCTTGCTCACCAAAAAGATTGACCCACGGCATCAGGTAAAACAGGCCCATCAACACCCACGCAGCGATGTTGCGTAAGCGTTGATAGCGCCCGGTCACTTCGCGCGGATAGATTTTGGCCTCCGATACATACATCGAATTGCTTTCAACCAGTTTGCTCGGGATTTCCTTCATTTTTTATGGCCAAGCAACAGCGCGGTCAAATAGCTCGAAGCTGCGGATATTAGCCAGAATAGAAAAAACCCTAGGCTATAACCTAACTCACGCGAAATCTCGATTCCAGGAAAGGAAATTAAATTCAGCTCGTTAGGATCAACAAAAGCAAAAAACACCATCGTTGCCACCCCAGCAAGCATAAAGCTAGGCCAAAGGATCGCACTCAGGCGAATAGCCGTAGGACTCAATCCGTCAGCTAAATCGCCACCGACATTGTCGTCAGTCGCTGGCTGTGGCTGCGCTAATGGCTTGCTTTTCATGGCGTGGCAGGGCTTGACGCTGGCGCTGGCGCTGGCGTTGGCGTTGGCGTTGGCGTTTTCGTTTGGCTCTGGGCGTAGACCCATGCGCTCAGGACGCGAATTTGATCTTCGTTCATATTTGCCTTTTGGCTTGGCATGACACCGCCACGGCCGTTTGAAAGCGTTTCAGTCAAGCTCGCAACGTCACCGCCATACAGCCAAATCTGATCGCTTATATTCGGCGCGCCTAGAGCTTGATTGCCTTTGCCTTCAGGGCCGTGGCATGCAATACAAAACATGTCATAGCGCGCTTTGCCGGCCGCAGCCAATGGCGCTGATACATCAGTTGCGCCGGAAAGCTGGCGCACATAGGCGACCAATTCCGTGATGCCCACCTCGCCAACGGCGGCCTTCCAAGCCGGCATGACGCCTTGCCTGCCCTCGCGTAGGGTGGTTTGAATGATTTCTGGCGTCCCGCCATAAAGCCAATCGGCGTCGGTCAAATTTGGAAAACCCTTCGCGCCGCGTGCGTCTGAACCATGGCAAGCGGCACAGGAATTGTTAAACAGGCTTTGCCCCATGCGCATTGCGGTTGGGTTGCCTACCAGCTGCTCGACGGTGGACTCGCGAAACGGCGTGAACGCAGCAAGATAGGTTTCGCGCTCAGCTTTCGCCATGACATCGTGCTCATGCGCCGACGTCCAGCGAAAATAGCCCGCGACATTGCCGAGTCCGGGGTACAAAAGCAGATAGCCGATCGCAAAGGCAATCGACAGGTAAAACATATTCAGCCACCAACGCGGCAAGGGATTGTTGTACTCAGTCAAGTCGTGATCCCACACGTGGCCGGTAGTTTCAAGCGGCGCTTGGCCTTTGTTCTCAGTGTTCGTTTTGCTGGCATTTTCGGCGCGTTTGGTAGCCGTCCAGCGCAGCAGAAAAAAACATCCAGCGATATTGAGCGCGACCACTGCAATCACTAGATAAGAGGTTAAGGTGTTCATTATTTGGCTTCCTTATCGTGCAGCTCGGGCTGTGCGGTGGTTGGCTCTGTGGCGTTGTCAGTTTCTAGCGCCTTGGCGAGCGGGTCATCATTCAACGGCAGGCGTGCAGCGGAATCAAAATCTTTCTTGCGTTTGGGGCTGAACGCCCAAAATGTGACGCCCAGAAATGCCAGAAACGCGAGAACCGTCATGATTCCCGAAAGCGTGCCGCTAGTCATTGTCCAGCTCCGCTCGTAGCATTGGCTGCCGCGTCGTTGATCGCATTAAAATCAGTGTGATTACCCAAATTTTGCAGATAAGCAACCAAGGCATCTAGCTCGGTTTTGCCCGCTAAGCTGGCACCTGCATTGGCAATTTCTTCATCTGTATAGGCTTTGTCGAGAAATTTGAGTACCCGCATGTTGGATTGGATATCAGCGACATCGGGCGAATTCTCCGCTAGCCACGGATAGCCCGGCATATTCGATTCCGGCACCAAATCGCGCGGGTTGATTAGATGCACTTTGTGCCAATCGTCCGAATAGCGCGCGCCGACGCGTGCCAAGTCCGGGCCGGTGCGCTTTGAACCCCACTGAAACGGGCGGTCATACACTGATTCGCCCGCCACCGAGTAATGCCCGTAGCGTTGGGTTTCAAAACTTAAGCTGCGAATCATTTGCGAATGGCAGTTGTAACAGCCCTCTCGCACATAGATGTTGCGGCCTGCTAGTTCCAGTGGCGGATAGGGTTTGATGCCTGGTGCTGGGTTAATGATCTGTGCGCTGTACATTAGCGGCACAATTTCCACCAAACCGCCGACGGAAATAACCAACGCGATCAAGATTGCCATCCAACCGATATTTTTTTCTATAGCTTCATGACTCATAGCGCGCTCCTTTAAGCTGCGGCGGGAACTGCATGGGGAACGTCGGCGGGTAACTCAACAGGCAATTTAACCGCCACCAGCCGCGCGCTACCTTGCGCCTTCGCTAAGCTGTAAGTACGCCACATATTCACCAACATAATCATCATGCCAGCGATCACCAACAGGCCGCCGCCTACTCGCAAGACGTAGTAAGGAAAGGTGGCTTTTAGGCTTTCAACGAAGGTGTAAGTCAACGAGCCATCGGCGTTCGTGGCACGCCACATCAGCCCCTGCATGATGCCAGCAACCCACATCGCCACGGTGTAGAGCACCACGCCAATCGTGTGCACCCAAAAATGCACGTCGATCAATTTAATCGACTGCATTTGCTTGAGTCCTAATAAACGCGGATACAACGCATATAACGAGCCCAAGGTAATCATTGCGACCCAGCCAAGTGCGCCAGAATGCACGTGGCCTATGGTCCAGTCGGTGTAGTGCGACAGCGCGTTGACGGTTTTGATTGACATCATTGGCCCTTCAAAAGTGCTCATGCCATAAAACGACAGGCTCACGATCAAGAACTTCAAAATCGGATCCGTGCGCAGTTTGTGCCATGCGCCCGAGAGCGTCATGATGCCGTTGATCATGCCGCCCCAGGAGGGCGCCAACAAAATCAAGCTAAACGCCATGCCGACCGATTGCACCCAATCTGGCAATGCGGTGTAGTGCAAATGGTGCGGCCCGGCCCACATATAAATAGAAATAAGCGCCCAGAAGTGCACGATTGACAGGCGATACGAAAACATCGGGCGCTCGGCCTGTTTGGGCACGAAGTAATACATCATGCCCAGAAAAGCGGCGGTTAAGAAAAAGCCCACCGCATTGTGCCCATACCACCATTGCACCATCGCATCGACCGCGCCCGAATAGATCGGTATGGAATGTGTCCAGCTAGTGGGAATGGAAAGCGAGTTGAAAATATGCAGCACCGCAACGGTGATGATGTAGGACGCAAAAAACCAATTGGCCACATAGATGTGTTTGACGTGGCGCTTGACGATGGTGCCGAAGAACACGACGCCGTAAGCCACCCAAACCAAGGTGATTAAGACATCAATCGGCCAAATGAGTTCGGCATATTCCTTACCTTGGGTTAAACCCATCGGTAAGGTAATTGCGGCCGCTACAATCACCGCTTGCCAGCCCCAAAACGTGAATTCCGCTAACCATTTACCAAACAGGGGCGCGTGGCAGGTGCGCTGCACGATGTAGTAGCTAGTGGCGAACAAGCCCGAACCACCGAAGGCGAAAATGACCGCATTCGTGTGCAGCGGGCGCAGGCGCGAATAGGTAAGCCAGGGAATATCAAAATTCAGCTGCGGCCACGCCAATTGCGCCGCGATCAATAAGCCTACCGTCATGCCGACAATGCCCCAAACCACGGTCATCACCGTGAATTTTAGAACGACTGAGTCATTGTAATATTGCGTGTTATCACGCGTTTCATGCGTGTTTGTCACATCCGAGTTCATCTTTCGCTCACCGCATTGGACTGATGCTTAGTGTGCGTGTGGTTGAATCGGGTCGTATTGATTTAAGTCAAATCCTGACAACTCGCGATGCTTCATACTGCATGTGCGAAAATTAAATGCCGGTCAAATGTTTTAGCGCTAAAGCGTCCGGACGCAGCACCACGAATCCACAATTCACATAAAAAAGGCACGAGAATATGCAAACCCCCACCAACCTAAACCGTCGCAGCTTCATGCAAATCGCCACTGTCAGCGTGGTTGGATTAGCACTAGTCGCCCCTGCATTTAACGCAATTGCGGCCGATTTGCCGCATTTAGAGCTCGATAACCCAACCGCAAAAGCGCTGGGTTATGTGGAAGACACAACCAAAGTAGACGCCGCAAAATACCCAAATCACAAGCCAGACCAAATCTGTTCAGGGTGCGCCCTGTGGCAAGGGGATGCCAAGAGTGCCCGCAACCCGTGTACGCTTTTCCCTGGAAAATCAGTTGCAAACAAGGGCTGGTGCGCGTCGTTTGCGAAAAAGGCGTAGTTTTTGGCGTTAAATAGTCAATACGGCGGCAATAGCCGCCGAAAACCATGTGCCAACACCACGCCCGTAAAGGCAAAGCCGCGCAACATTAGCGCCGGTGAAAATCGGGTGTCGACTGGCGCGGCGTGGTTAAGTGCCTCTGCGAGCTGGCGTAAATAACTCAGGCTGTGCGGCCAATCGGCAATCCAGGCTAACCAATTTTCCGGTATTTCGGCGTTCGGGCTGGCTCCGGCTAGAGCGCCAGCAATTGCTGCATTAGTGTCGGTGTCACCGCCCGTTAAAACGATGGCTTGCACACAGCCAAGCACGTCATTGAAATAGGTGTGCCAAACAACAACGGCAAAAGGTACAGAGTGCATTACATAGCCTTGCACGCCGTTCTTGCCGCCAAAGCGCGCGGCAGCGGCGGCTACTGGATCTGGCGTTTGGCAGCATTCGCTAATTCCGGCGAGCGCTTTGCGCCAATGCGGATCGTCACTTACTTTTTGCAAGAGCGCGTTTAGTTCCTCGACACTTGGGCGTTGCTGCCAAGTACCTGCGACTAGCTGTGCGGCAATTTCAGCAACCGCCATTGCCCCTGCAAATGCTTGTGGATCGGTGTGGGTCAGTGTCGTGGAGGTGTGTACGAAGTTGCGCCGAAGCGCAGCGTCATGCGCAAACACGGCACCGATAATCGCGCTGCGCATTGCCGGGCCATTGCCAGCAGAAAATACGCCCGGTTTGGCGAAACCCAGCCACATTCGCAAAATCGCGCGCAAGGTGCCGAAACCGATGCCTGCAGGTAAACAAAGTAACCAAAATCGCAATTTCCAGCTAAGTTTATTCCGAAATACTTCAATATCTGGCTTGTTTCGCTCAGATTGGCTGCCTGCTATCGCACCTGCTTGCAGCAAAGCCTGCGCAACGAAAATCGTGTGGTCTGTGTCGTCGCTCAACAGGCCACAACGAAACGCCAATTTTTGCGTCAAGGGCAATTTTGCGAATTTTTTGACGCGTGCTGCGGACAGCCCTTCATACGGCAATCCAATCGAATCACCTACTGCGCAACCCAGTAAGCATCCTAAAACGGCGCGCATTTGACGGCTTTCGGATCTATCGGGTAACTCTTGACGCATAAAATCTCCATTACGCGCCGCTCTTTGTTGGCGTCAACGTAAGGAGAGTGTGCGAATCCGTTGCGCGTAAGTTCCCGTCAAAAATACCTGCCCAGTTTGAACTTAGCGCAATCTTGTCAATGCTATTTCTTTGTTTCTTCCACGCAGGCCGCTTTTACTGCGGCTAAAAACACAGGGTCTGGGACATTCCCCATGTTTTCTGTGCGTGCCACGATTCGCCCGTCGGGGTCCAGTAGCGTTAGTGCGCTGCTGTGATTGAATTCGCCGTTTTCCAAAGCGCGATATCGAATCTTTAACAGTGCTGCTACGGTGCGCACGCCGCTTTCATCGGTGCGCGCTAAGGTCCAGCGCTTTGTATCCAGTTTGCGGCTGGTGGCAAGCGCATTTAATACTTTAGGTGTGTCGCGTTTTGGATCCATGCTGACCAACAGCATGCGCAACTGTGCGCGTTCGGCAGCTGTCAAAGCCTTTTCAATGGCTTTAGCACTGTCAATCATCAGCGGGCAGACATACTTGCATGAGCTATAGAACACGGCGACGACTTGCGGATGCCCGCGACGGTTGCTCATGGTGAATTCTTTGCCGTCTTGAGACACAAATTTGTCGGTAATTTGCATGATCGAATCGGCGGGTAGCGCGTCGGCTGCTGCGGCTGTCGCAGGCGTTTTGTCTGCGGCGTAACTGATGCCGGTTAAAGTAAATAACGCTAGAGCAATT
>JBBQBR010000136.1:0-6743 GCA_038317875.1 Lysobacterales bacterium | reverse complement strand
TGACTTATCAAGCGCCAGCTTGACCTTGTCAGGGCGCGAATCCGGCCCAGTATTGTCACTGCCCCAGCTCCAGCCGGCATAAAACGGGTAGCGCGTAACTAGTTTTGTTTGTGGGTCTGTCACTTCTAGGCGGTAGTTGCCCCATTCAACCGGAAATTCCACACGCCCGGCGACTTTGCCATCCAGTGCGAGCGCTTGCGCATTCCCTTCGGTCAAGGATTCCGTGTAGTCACTCACCCAACCGAGGCCGGATTTATAGCTCCAGCGGTAATCACGACGCTCGCGGATTAATTTCACTTCCACATTTGCGGCAGTCGCTGCGCCATTGGCACTCACGCGCATCACCTCGAACGCCGCGCGTGAATTTCCACCGGCATCGTTGTCAGCAAATAGCGGCCGCACACCCACCAATTGCTCGGCCGGCCAAACGCTGCGCTTGAGCACGCGCGTTACCGCTCGGCCACCGGTTTCAAACAATTCACCGATCACTGCAACACTAATGGGGCCGTTGATTTGATCGCTCGGAATGGTGATTGCGCTGCTTAGCTTGCCATCGGCATCCAAGACTTCATCAATCGCATCGACTTGCTCGGTTTTGGGCTTATTGACTTGGTCGCCAAAAATATAGCCTTTCAAACTTGGCACGGCGGAAGCATCGGCGCTTAAAACATATTTGGCGGTGAAGCGATTGCCGCCCGCTGGCGCTCCGTATAAATAGGCACCCGTCACATCAAGGTTCAGCGCTTGCGCCGGTGCTAGCCGCTCTTGCACGCTGGCAAGATCAAGTTTAAGGCGCTCTGGCAAAAACTCCTCAATCCGAAAACCAAAGGTATGGTGGCGGCCTTTGCCTTCCGGGTCAGTGCCCATTTCCAGCTTCCAACGCCCGGTCGGCACGTCACTAGGCATTGGGCGTTTGAATTCTAAATAGCCGAGTTCATTGACCTTCAACTCAATTGCTGCGTAAAGTTTGCCGTCGGGCTGGCGCAAGTTCGCAAACACGGGCTGTGCGGGCACTGGTTTGCCATCAAAGTCGCGCAGCAGCGCCGAGAACTGTAGCGTTTCACCCGGGCGATATAAATCCCGGCCACTCCAGATATGGATTGTGTTGGCGTCCGCGGTACCGCCGGTGATTTCATACTCGGATAAGTCTAGTGCGGGTTGATTAAATGGCAGCACGCTCAAATTATCGCCAGCTTGCGCCATAAGCACCATCTCGTTGTTCGGCGCTTGCTCAAAACTCATCTGCCCGTCGCCGTTCGTTTTACCGGCCAAAATAGGTTGACCATAACTATTGATCAGGCTGATTTGCACATCGCTGAGCGCCTTACCGCTCGATAAGCTGCGCGCTAAAACTAATGCACGGTTTTGATAGCGACGCACGTGCACGCCGATGTCACTGACGACGTAATGGGTGACTTCAAACTGCTCATCAAAGTCGCTCGGGCGGCGCATGATTGCGTAGTACAGGCCTGGGCGCTTGAGCTCGGCGATGGTTTGTACCGGCAGAAAGCTCAAAATCTGCTTGTTCCGGTGTGTGTCTGTGATCTGAAAGCGATTGGCGTAAACGTTCTCGGTAATTTTCTTTAGATAATTCAGCTGCCAACCGCCCTGCGCGCCGCGAAAAGCGCGGTCGCGAATGGCTTCGGCAACATTGGCGTCTTTAACGCGTAAAAACTGTACATCCACTTCCGTGACGTTGACTGTGCGTATCGGTAAACCTTCGGTTGCGCGCGCAGGCAGCACGCTGCCTTGGCCAGAAAAGCCGATGGTGGGCGGTTGTTCAACACCTTTAAGTGTTTCGACGTAATCATTTGCGAACTGCGCGCCGGATTTACTCAGCAAGTCTTTGCTGACGACAATTTTATAATCCTCGCCGGATTTTACCGGGCTAAAACGCAGCACGCGATTGTCGTTGTAATCTAAGCTCCAGCCGCCGTCGACGGCCTTGCCCGCGGCGTCCGTCACGGCAATAACTTTATTGAAATCTTGCTCGCTCGCTAAGGGTTCACTGGCCGACAGCTCGATTGCGGGTTCGCTATCGACAACGGCTGAGTTAATCATCGCCACATAAAAGCCCTGCTGCACTTGCGCTTTTGTGGCGGTTGCCGCGATTGGTGCGGGTGCGGAATTGACCTCTGATTTTGAACAGCCATAAAAGCCAAAGCTAAGCATTCCAAAAACGAGCAATGTGGCCGGTAAAATTCGATACAGCGAGGAACGAGGCATAGACATCCTTTTAAATTCTTAGGGCTTTGTGTTTGAGCTAGCTTGGGATTTTGCGACGGCAGAACTTCATATAAAGCAATTTGGCACCACGCGATCTTCGCCTATGTTGTGGGCGCATCGCACGCGATTTCATCTCGCATCAGATTAGAGGTGTTAAATAAACGTTATTTAGGGCGAGTTCGGCGTTATTTCAGCCAGCTTCTGGCGATGTTAAGGCTTTCGTCGTGAATAGGTTTGCCTTGAGTGAATCGGTCACGTCAAGAACGCGTCAAAATGGTTGATCGACTGAGTCAATTCTGTTCTTATTGCGCTGTTTTCGACGTAACACGTCAAAATGTGACGTAGGTCTAGCCGCAATGTCAGTCTATACGTCAAGATCCATGCACCAAGCAGGGGTCTGTGAGGTTCAAAATGTTTACCCAGCCCAACCTATACACGACCAGTGTCGATGTGCAGTCTAATTTGAAAAAAACACCTTTACCCGCCACCGCTGTACCTGATTCTAGTGTGCTTAAATCTCGGAGTTCGATGATGAAATTTGTAATCCGCGCACTGACTATGGGGCGTTGTTTCACCCTGAAACGCCAGTTTAAAGAGCTCAACAAACTCGTAGACAACTTTACGTCCTTGCAGCGCCGTGAACTTCTTGGTCTAGTGATGCGTGAATTGAATAATGCAGCGCTGGCAACCGTGCCACATCTGTATGGCAGCGAAAACGTTGATCGCTACGCGCCTTGGGGCAATGGTACCGAGATTGCGATGAAGCGCATCAAAGACGAAAACGTGCAGGTTCAAGTGCGTGGCGTTTCGCTGTGGCTAGCGGTGGTCTATCACGAAATTCGCGGCTTACGCGGTGATTTTGCGCCGTTGGAAAAGCAGGTTATGGCTTTGCTAAGTGGTTTGAAAGATGCCGCCAGCGTGCCAGATCGAGTGCTGCGTACCGCGCGCGCCAGCTGAAAGCCTGTCTTAAACAGATCAAGAAAAGCCCCGAATGTCGGGGCTTTTTTTATGCGAATTATAGCGCTTTCGCTTCTTTCGCGATAAATGCCGCTAAATTCGCGCGCGCTTGTTTTTGTACTTTGCGCCGCAAAAAGCCGCTCCAACCTAAAAGTAGGCCCATCGGCCCGAGCGCTTGTCTGGACCAACGCCAAAAATCAAACAAATCACTATGCTCAAGAATTAAGCCATCTTTAAATACGAATGCAGCGCTGATGCGGTTTTCCACCTTTCGGCCGGTTGCAGCAAAAGTGTAGAGCGCGATCCATTTTGCTGAGCCACGTTCGGCACTTGCATCGACGTCACTGAAAGTCAGCGTCAAATCTTTCGCACGGGCGGTCAACATACGCCACATCGCAGAAACTTCTTGGCCGCGTAGTTCTGCAAATGCCGGATCGGAAAACCGCGCATTGGCGTGATAGCAAGCGCCCATCGCAACGCCATCGCGGGCTGCAAAAGCGGTGTAAAAACGCTTAATCAACGTGCGATTGGCGTCGCTGCCGTTGCTTGACTCGATCATTGCAGCTCCAGCACGAAATGAAATTGATCGGGCATAGTAGCGCGGTGCGTCGCTTAAATCTTTTGTTCCGCAGACATGTTTGGATTTAAAGCGGCAATATTTTTGCCCGAACCAACTGCGCATCGGCACTGCGACCTAAAGCTTCGTAGGTTTTTGCCAGGCCGTTAAATAGACTTTGACGCTGCTTGTGCTTGAGCGGAAGTTGCTTTTCGAAAATCGCATCCGCGCGCATAAATAACGCCAGGGCCTCTTCATATCGTTTGAGCACTAACAGGCTCATAGCCAAGTTGTTTTGCACACTCGCGGTTAGATAATTGTCGTTGCCTACTACATTCACACTGATTTCGAGCGATTGGCGGTAAAGCTTGATCGCCTCGACCTCCTGGCCTTTGTTCGATAAGACTTTGGCTAAATTGTTCATTGCCGTAGCCGTTGCGCTGTGTTCGGCACCGTAGACTTCTTGATAACCGACGATAATTTTTCGATACATACTTTCTGCGTCATCAAGACGCTGCATTTGGCGATATAGGCCCGCTAAATCATTGACCGCTTCGAGCGTCGCATACGCGTTTGCACCGAATTCCTTCGTGCGATATTCAATGGCAGCAAGATGTGCTTTTTCTGCCTCCGGCAAGCGCCCGGCAAGGCGGTAAAGGCGTCCAAGGTTATTCAAAATCAATATGCCGCGCCCTCGATCTGGCCCGCCAATGGCGACTGTGGGGCTTTTTAGGCTTTGCTCAGAAATTGCAATGCCCGCTTCAACGTCTTGCACTTGCCAAGCAATCACCGCTAGCTGCGAGGCGCAGTTCAGAGTGATTTCGCCGTCCGGGCCAAATGCTTTCAGGGCGCGCTGATACGCCTCGTCAAGCATGCGCTTCGCGCCGTTGAGATCACTTTCGCGCAGCTTTAACCCGGCCAGTTCAACGTAGGCCTGCAGCGCTCGTTCGCTGTTTGGGCCGCGCGCCTGGCTAAGCTGAGCGTAGGCCAATTCGAACTGTGGTTTTGCTTTGTCATACTGCGATAGCCCTTTAAGCGCAATCGCTATGGCAAAACGCACGCGCCCTTCCACACCCGGTTGGCCCTCTAACCGATTGCCTAAATCCTTGCTGGCGTTTTCAATGGCATCCAAAACCGTGATCGTGGCACCACTGCTAGACTGATTAACGTCGGCTTGATTCAGTAAATCTTCGGTCATGAAGTCAGAAACGGCATCCGAAGCCTTGCGATCCGCTTCAGCCTGCATCCGAGCTGCATCCGCCTGCAGCCGCGCTTCAATCGCGTCATCTCGCTCAATTTGGGCTTGATGGTAGCCACTGATCGCTAGCGCCGTGCCAAGCAGCACGCCCATAAATGCGATCGTGCCTAAAACCACGGCAAGTTGATTGCGCCGCACAAATTTGGCAATGCTCTGCCAGCGCGACCGGGGCGCGGCGTGCACGGGTAGGTTGTCCAAATAGCGCTGAATATCGCTAGCAAAGGCATCCGCCGACTCATAGCGTTGCTCCCGATCAGTCCGGGTCGCGCGCCATAAAATCCAGCTTAAATCGCCGCTCAAGCTGCGCCTAAAGCTTTGCGCATCAAGTTTTCGAATGCTGGCCTGTTCGCGCAGTTCATCGGAGCTCATCGACTTCAGAACTTGCTCCACGCGTCGCAGCGTCTTGCTGCCCGTGCGTCTAGGCACTGCAATTTCGTCCGCAAATGGCAAAGCGCCAGTTAGTAATTCATAGAGCACAATTCCAAGCGAATAAATGTCGCTGCGGGTGTCAATTTCAGCCAGCTCCACCGGCGCATCGATCGGCGTTGTGACCGAGTCGCGGTTTTGAAGCGATTCCGGATTAGATGCGCTTTGTTGCGCTGAAATCTCCGCAAACGCCGCCTGCGACGCCGCTTCTTGCTCTGGGCTCATGTAATCAGGTGTGCCCGCATGCGCACGTTCCGGCGCGCTACCCGCATTGAGCGCAATGCCAAAATCAATTAGCTTTGCCAGCGGCTGTGCGTCAATGACGCTAACCAAAATATTGGCGGGTTTCAAATCCCGATGGATCACGCCTTTTTGATGCGCGTGCTGCACGCCTTTCAAAACCGCCAAAAACAAACGCAGGCGCGCCCGTAAATCGAGCTTCGCCGTGTCGCAATAGTCATTAATGCGTGCGCCATCAACATATTCCATGGCAATAAATGGCCGCCCTTCAGCGCTTTGACCAACCTCGAAAATTTGCGCCACATTCGGGTGCTGCATGCGTGCCAAAACCTGTGATTCCACCTCAAAAAATGCCCGCTCACGCACGCTCATCCGCGCATCGACAATCAGCTTTAACGCCACCATCCGCACCAGCGGCGTTTGCTGTTCGGCCAGATACACCTCACCCATGCCGCCACGCCCCAGCAACTGCTTGATTAGAAAGCGATCAAACAGCGTATTTGGCGGTAAAGTACCGTTGGCGCGCATCTCTGGACTTTGCAAGGTATGACTATTCGCATCCAATGCAGTGGCTTGGCTATTTTGGGTCATTAAAAAGCGCTTAAACTTAGCTCCGATATCTAGACTTTACACGGGCGCCGTAGCCATTGACGTAAACGAGCTGACTTTTGGATGAACCATTTCCTAATACTTCGCGCCAAATTGAAGGCTTTTTGCCCTGCATTACGACTGACTAATTACTAAGGCACGAGTTGTTTGCATATAAACAATTCAGTGATCTTGACTAAACATTCACCAATCAAAGGAAATTGATGTCCATTACAGTCCGTATTCTGGCCGCCTTATTGTTGGGCACGCCCGCTTTTAGTTGTTTGGCGGATGCAGCAATTCCAGCATCCACAAACGCGCAAACGCCCACCACCCTACAAAATTCGGCGCTGTGGCAATACCAGCGCGCGCTTGTCGATCCTGCGTATCCGGTGGTCGAACAAATGCAGCAAAGCCGCACTGCTCTTGCGCGGATGGTCAAACTCGATCAACGAAGTGCCAGTTCAAAGAGCGAGAAACTGGCGCGATTTG
>JBBQBR010000135.1:0-6766 GCA_038317875.1 Lysobacterales bacterium | reverse complement strand
AACATCGTTAATTACATAATATGTTGCCATGCTTTGTGCACTAACTATTGCGTTTAGCCTTGCTGCCGCCGTGCAGCCTGCGCCCGCCTTACCGAGCAAAGAACAGAACAAGGCGGTGACCGTTGAGGAACTGGCGCGATTTGCGGAAGTTTTTCGCGAAGTGCAAAGCAGTTTTGTAGAGCCCATTAGCGACCATGCACTGATGGAAGCGGCGATCCACGGATTGCTGGTGCGCCTGGACCCGCACAGCGAGTATCTGGTTCGCAAAGATCTGGAGGCATTTTCGGATGAGACGGCTGGCGTTTACGCGGGCTTGGGCATCGAGGTGCAGGTCGACGATGGCGTTTTAAAAATTATCAGCCCGATGGATGGCTCCCCGGCTGCACGCGCGGGCTTACGCCCTGGCGACGTCATTTCACGCATTGATGGCGCGGTGATTGAAGGTGAAGCAGCTTTTGCTGGCGTCGAGCTTTTAAGAGGTGCTGCGGGCTCAGCGATTAAGTTGCAAATCGAGCGCGCGGGTGTGGAATCCTTCGAGGTCGCACTCAAGCGCGAAGTCATCCAAGTAAAAAGCGCGAAAGCCGAACGCCTGCCCGGCGGCATGGGTTTACTCCGTGTGGCGGCTTTTCAAAATGACACCGTTCGCAGCTCTGAAGAGGCTTTACGCAAGCTGCAGCAGAGCAAACCCTTGCGTGGGCTGGTACTGGATCTACGCAGTAACCCAGGCGGTTTTGTGACCTCGGCTGTCGGCTTGGCGGATCTATTCTTGGAACAAGGCACGATTGTGTCAACTAAAGGTCGTCAGCCCAGCGCAAATACCGAAATGAAGGCGACACCAGGGGACATTTTAAAAGGCGTGCCGATGGTGGTTTTAATTGACGCGGGTAGCGCCTCTGCTGCGGAAATCGTGGCTGGCGCACTGCAAGACCAGCACCGCGCCATCATTGTTGGGCAAAAAAGCTTCGGCAAAGGCTCGGTGCAGTCACTCCTACCTTTATCGAACGGCGATGGCTTGCGCTTAACCACAGCGCGTTACTTCACACCCAGCGGAAACTCCATCCAGGCACGCGGTATTTTGCCGGACGTGCCTCTGGATTCCCTGAGCCTTTCGCGTATGGAATTAGGGCCGCGCCCAGTCGCTGAGGCCGATTTGGCCGGGCATTTGCATCAGTTGCCCTTGAAAATGCCGCTCGCGGGTGACGAGAGCACGCCTGCGATTGAGAGCGATTATGCGTTAAGCGAGGCGGTCAATATTTTGCGTGCGGTCGCCTTTGAGCGCGCACGCTCGAACCATATGCTGGGCGATCAGAACTCCGCAAAGGAACAACTCTAAATGCAAATCTTTCAAACTCAGCCTCTGGCATGCGTCGCATTATTTTTGGCTTCGTTGCTTAGCGCTTCAACATATGCACAAGCGCAATCTGGCTTACCGCAGGCAGCCGTTGCAGTTAGCACCGAAAAACATCCCGGCATGCGCGCGCTGGCGAAAATGGCGGCTGAAGGTGACGTTAAGCGCGAAGCCAATTATTTGGCGCTACTGGAGGGCGCTGTTTACCAGCAAAGCATCATCGATGCGATCAGCAGGCCTGCAGAAGGTAAAGCCTGGAAAGATTATCGCCCGATCTTTTTAACGCCCGCGCGCATTTCGGGTGGCGTGAAGTTTTGGCGTGAAAATCGCGCGGCACTTGCGCATGCGGAAGAAAAATACAAGGTTCCGTCAAATTATATCGTTGCAATTATTGGTGTAGAAACACTTTACGGCGGCAATGTCGGCAAATTTCGGGTGCTCGATGCCTTGACTACACTGGCACTTTATTACCCGCCTCGAGCTGAGTTTTTCGCAGGTGAATTGCGCCAGTTTCTGAAGTTTTCGCAAGTCCCGACCATCAAGCTTGATGCAACCAAAGCAGTGGGGTCTTACGCTGGCGCTATGGGTCTAGGTCAATTTATCCCTACCAGCTACGTTAACTATGCCGTCGATGGCGATGGCGATGGCATAGTTGATCTTTGGCAAAGCAAAAGTGATATCACCGCCAGTGTGGCCAACTATTTTAATGTGCATGGCTGGCAGTATGGCGCGCCGGTCGTCGCACGCGCCAAAATCGCACCGCTTGCTGGCGCCGTGCTTGATACAGGCGTTTTACCAACAACGACCGTTAAAGCGCTCGCAAAGCTTGGCTATCGCGTGCAAAACACTCCAGGCCAGCCAAATCCTAAATCCGGCACAAAAGCCAGCATGATTGTTTTAGAGGGTGAATTAGGCCCAGAACACTTTATTAGCTTTCAAAACTTCTACGTGATTACACGCTACAACCGGTCGCCGCTTTACGCAATGGCCGTACACCAGCTAGCGGGTGAAATTGCGCGTGAAATGCAGCGCACAGACCAACAGTCAGGCACACAATGAATAGGTTAACTTGGCAAATCAAATGCTGTCTGCGCGTAAGCGTTATTATACTCGCGCTGTTTTTAGCTGCGTGTAGTGCAAGTCCGGTAAAATCACGTTCGCACGCAAACTTAGTTCCGCACACCTACTACGATGGTGCACCGCCCGCACCTGTTGATTTAGACAAAATTCCTGAGCCAGTGCCAAAGTATGAGCCACTTGCACGCTACGGAAACCCGCCAAGCTATTCGGTACTCGGACAGAAATACGGACTACTAACAAGCCGAGCCGGCTATGTGGAACGCGGCACTGCGTCATGGTATGGCACCAAATTCCACGGCAGGCTAACCAGCAATCGCGAACCGTATGACATGTACAGTTTTACCGCCGCGCATAAAACACTGCCAATACCCACCTATGCAAGGGTCACTAATTTAGCGAATCAAAAAAGCATTATTGTGCGCATTAATGATCGTGGCCCGTTTGTCGGTGACCGCATCATTGATTTGTCTTATGTGGCAGCCCTAAAGCTTGGCATGCAGCAACAAGGCACCGCCCTAGTAGAGGTCGCCACCATTACCCCAGGCGAAGCGGCGCTTACGCCGATGTTGGCATCGAATGCGCCTGGTTTGAGTGACGGATCGTTGCGCTATACACCCGGTGCTAGCGCCGGATCCATCATACCGAGCGCAACGCAACTGCAGATATCAAACGAATCACAATTGCTATTACTGCAATGCGGCGCTTTTGGTGACTTTTCCAACGCTAACGCGTTAAAAGTCGCACTTTTGGAAGCGGGATTCAGCGACGCGCGGGTCATCAGCGGGCAAGATCGGCTTAATCGCGTTGTACTCGGGCCCCTCAACGGCAAATCTGATGCCGACAGCATTAGTCAAAAGCTGAAAGCGAGCGGTTTTGCGGCTCCGAAAGTGATTGTTCAATAATACCTAGTCATATTGGACGTGCCGCCAAGGCAGCACTTGCATTAACACCCGTCAGTCACTCTTCAAAAGTTCGGCATGCCTTCTCTATTTAGTAGCTCCAAAAATTTAGCGCGCGGCATTATTTGTGCGTGTTCCTTAGTGTTTGCAGCAAACTTAGTGGCACAAACTGCGCCCGCGCCTGCACCCAACGTGGCTACCCCGGCTGTGCCCACGCCAGCGGTGCCAAAACCTCAAGTACCGGTGCCGCAAACGCTGCAGCCGGGCACAATGCCAATACCGGCTGCACCGGTGCTACCGGTTAAGAGCTATATCCTCATTGAGTTTGAAACAGGCCAAGTGCTAGCAGAACAAAACTCAACTTTACGAGTAGAGCCAGCCAGCATCACCAAAATTATGGCGGCCTACGTCATATTTGAAGAATTGCGCGCAGGAAGGCTCAAATTGACCGACGAAGTTACGATTAGTGAGCGTGCATGGCGAATGGAAGGCTCGCGCATGTTTGCCAAAGTCGGCGACAAAATTCCAGTCGAACAACTGATTCTTGGCGTAATCGTCCAAAGCGGCAATGACTCCACGGTCGCACTCGGCGAGCACATTGCAGGTACTGAAGAAGCGTTTGTCGCGATGATGAATTCATACGTACAAAAAATGGGGCTCACAGGCACCCACTTTACCAACGCACCCGGTTTAAGCGATCCAAACCACTACAGCACTGCGGCCGATATCGCCCAACTTGCGCGCATCATCATTCGCGACCATAGCGACTTTTATAAATGGTATTCCGTGCGCGAATTTACTTGGAACAACGTCAAGCAATACAACCGTAATCAACTTTTAGCGCGCGATCAAAGCGTGGATGGCATGAAAACTGGGCATACTGAAAATGCTGGATATTGCTTAGTTGCCTCGGCAGTACGACAAGACTTCCGCTTAATTTCAGTGGTAATGGGGTCGGAATCCGAATCCATGCGCACGCAACAATCGCAGGCTGTGTTGAATTACGGCTTTCGTTTTTTTGAGAGCCATCAACTTTACGCTGCGAACCAAGTGTTGAAACAGCCTGAAATCTATAAGGGCGAAACCGATACCGTCAGTTTAGGCGTACAAAGCCCACTACGCGTCGTTATCCCGCGCGGCCACTATAAGAAATTGGCCGCAAGTATGGAATTGCCAAGCTTACTCACCGCGCCGATCACGCAAGGCCAGGTACTGGGCCATGTGCGTGTAAGGCTAGATGACAAACTGGTCGCCGAACGTGATCTAGTGGCGCTGAAGGCGGTGCCAGAAGGCGGCTTTTTCAAGCGTATGACCGATAGCGTCGCTTTATGGTGGCGCAGCGAGTAACTAGCCGCTCCGTTTAAAATGTGAGCATCCAGGCGGTGGCGTAGCGAGTGGTCACCGCAACCGTTCTAGACCTTGACCTCAACCGCATCCGGCGTCCCTTTGATTATCCCGGCACGTAATTCGCGGCTGAGGATAACCCTGGAATCGTCGCCTAAACGTTTGAGTTGATCGCCAAAATCCAGTTTACTATTCTCGTCTGGCCAGATAACGCCCGTCTCCTTCATCATAAGCACACAGTTTTTGATCAGGTTTGGATCGAAAAACTCCGGGCCAGACGTTTCTTGTAACAGAGCAATGCGTTGGGCGGTCAAGCTCGACAATTTTTCCAGCTCGGCGGCACTGAGCTGCTTAGGACCGTGCTTATTGAGCACCGAGATCACAATGTAGTAACGCTGAAAGGTTTGTAGCAGTCCCTTCGCCAGCACCATCAAGCTAAACTGCGCTTCCGAGCCTTCAGTGGGTCTACATACGCTCATTGTCGCTAAATCTTCGTTCAATACTTTATTGTCAACCAAAAACCTGACAGTCGCTTCGATTTGCGCGCCAAACTCTTCACTTGTCCACGGCAAAAATAGCTCCGTTTTAATCAATGGATAAAATAATTTACCCAGACTAACAACGCCACTCAGTGACAGCCGTCGAATATTGATAAAGCAGCACGCAACCCAACTGACCGTTGCAAATAAATGCAAAATATTATTTCGATAGAAAGAAATAAGCACACCGTCGTCGCCGTCACTAATTAACACGTCGCCCAAAGGGTGTTTAATTCGGCGTATCCATTTCATAGATTCGCCGTAGGCAATAATTTCCTCAGGGGATTTTGCTGTGATGGTCACACGATCTGAATAGGGGATTGAAATCAATAAGCGCTGCGCTAAACCCAGCGTGCGAATCAAATCCGCTTCGCCCATTGCGTGTTTCGGCGTACCCAAAAGCGCAATTGCAAGCAAAGAAATCGGATTAACATCCGCAGCACGATTTATATTGATAAGCACCTGATCCGAAAGCTCATCAATTACACCGGGATACCAAGCCGGGCGCGACTCAGCGCTAAATCCTTCGGCACGCCAGTTAGGTTCATGGCGTGCAAGCATATCGTTCAATTCTATTGGCTCACCAAAATTAACCGCGACCGCGCCATACTTTTCTTTTAATAAACGAAAGCTTTTAAGCAAGCCCCAGATGGATTCTTTGCTTTTTGGACGCCCAGAAAGTTCGCCCAAATAACTTTTACCCTCAATTACCTTTTCATAACCAATATATACCGGTTGAAATACAACCGGTCGCTGAGGATTAGTCAAATAACTACGCACCGTCATCGAAAGCAAGCCCGCCTTAGCGGGCGATGCGCGGCCAGAACGGCTACGTCCACCTTCAATAAAGTATTCTATGGAAAAACCTTGAACAATTAATTCACTCATATAAGCGCTAAAGACAGCCGCGTATAACGCACTGGCCTTGAAGCTCCGGCGCATAAAAAATGCGCCACCTCGGCGTAAAATCGGGCCGACAATGGGTAGATTAAGATTTATTCCAGCCGCAATATGCGGCACAACGATGCCGTTGGAATAAAGCAAATAGCTCAACAACAAGTAATCCATATGGCTGCGATGGCACGGCACATAAACGACCTCACGCCCTGGCGCCACCTTCTGCAGCGTGTCAAAGTGGTTAATTTTGACGCCAGAATAAATTTGTGTCCAAAACCACGTCAGCATAAAACTTAAGCTGCGAACTACAGGATGCGCGTAGTCTGCGGCTATTTCCCAAAAAAATGCTTTTGCTCGGCCTTCGGCCACTTCAAAGCTGACGCGTTCTTTCAAGACATGCGACTTAATTGCCGTCTGAACCGTATGGCTAGAAAGTACTGAATCCAACAGCAAGCGCCGATGCGACAGATCAGGGCCCACGACTGCGGCGCGGATTCGCCGAAAGTGCACCCCTAATATACGGCTTAACTTACGGGCATCGGCTTTGAGGCCGGCCGACGCAGCGGCACTGGGATCAGAGTTTTGCGCGCGCATTTCGGCTAGGTCAACGGGTTGCGCAAGCTGAACTAGGGTTGTGCGTCCGTTAAAAAGCATCCCCA
>JBBQBR010000134.1:0-6806 GCA_038317875.1 Lysobacterales bacterium | reverse complement strand
GTATTGTTCCGGGCTCCAAAGTCAAACCGGTAAACACATCTGACCACTTCGCTTCAACCCGAATTGCGTAGGTGCTACCTGTAGTCAAATTGAGCAAGCGACGCACTGCGGCAGAATTAATAATCGGCTGATTCACGCCGCCAGGATTTGCGACGTCGTCGATCAGGCTGCTATCGACAACACTGTGAATGACCCAGCGGGAGAATAGCTCAGTGGTAACCGGTGGATTCACACCTATCGTTTCGTCCAAAAACACGCGAACCGCAACTGCACCGACCCCAGTAGCGGTTTCGCCGCTTTTACGTTGAATTCGGCCCTCTGCGTTGAAGGTCAAATCGACTTTCGCCCCGTTGTGGGCTCTTGGCGCACCGGTGTTCAAAATTTCTATCCAACTATTGTCCAAAACTGCGCCTAGCAGAGAAGTACAGCTCACACCTGGGGCGTAGCTTGGCTGGTAGGTGTAGAAGTCCATCGAGCCTCCTAGTGTGGTACGACGCGATTCAACCTGCGGCACAGCGGAAGGAACCGACTTGACGTTACCGCAATTGGATTCAAAGCAGCCGTCAGAATAAAATTTATCCATACGGCTTTGCAGATCGCCATCTGCGGGCTTACTGTCCCTAGATTGTGCCAGTGCGCCCATCGCGAGTGACAATCCCAAAGCACATGCACCAATGACTTTTAAATTCATAACGAACCCCTTAAGCAAGCAAAAATGAAAATTCTTAAAACGGAAGGAAATTGCTGCCGTCGGATTGGAAGCCTGATCCACCACGCACCACATCGACGACCTTAACTGCAGAGATAACCGCTGGCGCAGCATAGTCTTGCTTTTGAGTTCCGCTATCGACCGACTTGGCGCTGTCGTCTTGAATATTCATTTGCCACTCCCTGATTATAATCTTGTGGCGGTAAGGTTAAGCCAATCTGTGGGGCGCGTCAACGCTAAAACCAGCCGACCCAAACCTTATTCGTAACACTTCATTGCTTGCTAAAAACAAGCGGTTGTTTTTTAAAGACACACGCTTTGATGAATTTTGGAGCCGATGTTCTGGAAAACCAGATGTTCTGCAAAACCAGATGTTCTGCAAAACCAAATTTGACTTGCCGCTAGGCGAGATGACTACGCGAAAAAAAAGCCCGCTTTGAGCGGGCTTTCCTGCAATTCTGTAAGCCATCCGTTTAAACACCGTAAAATGGCATCAAGCTGGAAGCCAAAAACCGTTACTTGATTTTGTATTCTTTGTACAAGACGTGCTTACGCGCAACGGGATCAAATTTCATGAATTCGAGCTTGTTTGGCGTTGCTTTTTTGTTCTTGTCGGTGGTGTAAAAATGACCGGTTTTCGCGGTTGAAACCAATTTGATCTTGTCACGCATGGCGCAATCCTTTTTTGTTAGACCTTGACGCCATCAGCGCGCAAGTCGGCAAGCACCGCATCGATGCCGTTTTTGTCGATTGTACGCATCGCATTCATGCTGATTCGCATGCGCACGAAACGATTTTCGGATGCAACCCAAAAACGATGCCATTGCAGATTCGGAATGAATCGGCGACGCGTGCGGTTATTGGCGTGGGAAACGTTGTTCCCGCTAATCGGGCGCTTACCCGTAATTTGGCAAACTCGAGCCATGGTCAAAACCTCTCAATCCTTGAAAGTCGGCAAACGCTGTGCATAAGCCGGTAAGCCCGCAAGCATAGCGATGTTGGCGCACATTCGGCAAGGGCATTGTTGCCAAAATTACGCCGATCCACGCAATGAAGCCCGCGCAAGTTCTGCTTTGTTCAGACTTATTGGTATTGCCTGCAGTCAACAAATAGGCCCGTATTTGCGGCTTTTCCTTGCCCCGCATGGGCCAAAGCCGTGAAATCCGCGCTGATTTCATCTGACCAACGTGCTTATTCACGCGCAACCGCGCTCAGGCTTGCCATAGTATCGACCCGCTAATTCTGCCATTGAACTGTTTTCATGAATGATTCTCCGCAATTCCAATTGGTCAGCGACTATCAACCAGCAGGCGATCAGCCCCAAGCGATCCAAAGTTTGATTCAGGGATTTAACGCCGGATTAGCGCATCAAACGCTACTTGGGGTGACCGGCTCTGGCAAAACTTACACCATCGCGAATGTCATTCAGAGCGTGCAAAAGCCAACGATTGTCTTAGCGCCTAATAAGACGCTGGCGGCGCAACTTTATGGCGAGTTTAAAGAGTTTTTCCCGCACAACTCAGTCGAATATTTTGTCAGTTACTACGATTACTACCAGCCGGAAGCCTATGTACCGTCCTCAGATACCTTTATCGAAAAGGACGCCAGCATTAACGAGCATATCGAGCAAATGCGCTTATCGGCAACTAAATCGCTGCTGACGCGCCGCGATGCGATCATCGTTGCCAGTGTTAGTGCGATTTATGGTTTAGGCGACCCAAATCAATACTTCAACATGGTTTTGCACGTGGTGCGCGGCGACAAAATCCCACAGCGCGAACTCATCCGTCGTTTGACCGAAATGCAATATACCCGTGGCGATTTAGAACTCAGACGCGGTAGCTATAGGGTGCGGGGTGAAATAATTGACGTGCACCCGGCAGAAGAGGAGCGTGAGGCTTTGCGAATTGAGCTTTTTGATGGCGAAGTCGAAAAGCTCAGCCTGTTTGACCCACTGACTGGACACGTCCAAAAAGTGGTGCCGCGCTACACGATCTATCCAAAAAGCCACTATGTCACCACCCGCAAAACCGTGGTTCAAGCGATTGAAACGATAAAGACTGAGCTGCGGGAGCGACTTGAAGAGTATTACAAAGCCGGTAAATTGCTAGAGGCCGAACGTTTAAAGCAGCGCACCACGTTTGATTTGGAAATGATGAGCGAAATTGGCTATTGCCAGGGCATCGAAAATTACTCGCGGCATTTAACGAGTCGCGGAGAGGGTGAAGCGCCACCCACATTATTTGATTATTTGCCGCCCGATGCGCTGATGATTGTGGACGAATCACACGTTACTGTGTCGCAACTAGGCGGCATGTACAAAGGTGATCGTTCGCGCAAAGAAACGCTGGTGAATTTTGGCTTTCGTCTGCCGAGTGCGCTCGATAACCGCCCATTGCGCTTTGAAGAATGGGAACGCCGAGCGCCACGCACAATATTTGTCTCAGCGACACCGGCAAATTACGAGCTCGAACATTCGGTTGGCGCCATCGTCGAGCAACTGGTGCGCCCAACCGGCTTGATCGACCCTGAAGTTGAAGTACGCCCGGTTGGCGGTCAAGTCGATGACGTACTGAGCGAAGTTCGGGAACGCACATTGCTGGGCGATCGTGTGCTGGTGACTACCTTGACCAAGCGCATGGCGGAAAACTTGACCGATTACCTATCCGAACAAGGCATCAAAGTTCGCTATTTACACTCGGATATTGAAACGGTAGAGCGCGTTGAAATTATTCGCGACCTGCGTCTGGGCGTCTTTGATGTGCTGGTTGGCATTAACCTGCTGCGCGAAGGCCTGGACATGCCCGAGGTTTCCCTAGTCGCGATCTTAGATGCCGATAAGGAAGGCTTTTTACGCTCTACGCGCTCGCTGATTCAAACGATTGGGCGGGCGGCGCGGCATTTGCGCGGCAAGGCCATTTTGTATGGCGATCGGATCACAGACTCCATGCGCACCGCAATTGATGAAACGACGCGCCGACGGGAAAAGCAAATTGCTTACAACATTGAGCACAACATCACGCCGCGCTCGGTTACCAAAAAAATATCCGACGTGATGGAGGGCGCGCGCGAAGCGATGCATGCACCGCAATCGGGAAAAGCGGGCCGCCGCAATGAGGCAAAAGTACCGGCGTCAGTGGTTGACACGAAGGATTGGGCCAATTTAAGCCCGGAAGAATTTGGCAAACGGCTAAAGAAGCTGGAAAATCAGATGTATGCGCACGCGCAAAATTTGGAGTTTGAGCAGGCGGGCGAGGTTCGCGATCAAATTCAGAGAATTAAGGCTTTGGGGTTGCTCAGCTAGATCGAGTCTTTCGTGCGCGTGAGTTAGTTTGGCAGCGCGCGCAAGACCCGCGCAAGCGCAATCAGTGGCAGGCCAATCATGCCGGTCGGGTCATTGCTTTCCATACGATCCAGCAAGCTAATGCCACACGATTCGGTTTTGATGCTGCCCGCGCAATCATAGGGCTGGTCAGCATCTAGGTAAGCCGCAATTTCAGCCACATTCAAAGTGCGAAAATGACAAATTGTGCTGTCGACAAATTGGTAAAACTCACGCCGATACTGCACGCAGACAGCACTGTGAAAAATCAGCTTTTGGCCACTACTTTTTTGCAAGTCTATAATGGCATTGGCGTGATTACCGGCCTTGCCGACACTTTCGCCGTTTCGATCCGCAACTTGATCGGCACCAATCACGATCGCGTCCGGGAATTTCGCGCTGACCGCTAGACATTTCTCGCGTGCAAGTCGTACCGCTAGCGCCCTAGGCGCTTCGCCCCTCTGGCGCGTTTCGTCAACATCGGGCCGCGCGGTAGTAAATGCCGCCAGCAAGCGTCGTAATAGCGCAGCCCGATAAACGCTGGTAGAACCGAGCACCAAGTCTGCAGGAAGGCTCAGCATGCTCTTTGGCTTAGGTGCGCTTCAAAACGATGTTTAAAGTGTGCGTTATTTTCGAACCAAATCAAAAAGAACCGTTCGCCCTGAGCCTGTCGAAGGGCAGCGCTGCAAAAATGCTGACGCAGCCGTAACACTTTGTGGATCACCAAGCGTGCTGCTACATGCTTCGACGGGCTCAGCACGAACGGGTTTCTTTCCACGGATTTCCGCGAGCTTTTCTGAAATGACGTCACTTTAAATCGCACCCCTTAGTTTTCAATGAATCGCGAGTTTTCAATGAATCGCGCGCTTTCAATGAATCGCGCGATTTCAGTGAATCGTGTGGTTTTGGCTAGACACGATCCCGCTCGCAACCACAGTACTTCGGTCTGCGGCTTTACTTGCATTTTCTAATTGATCAGCAGCCCGCTCCAGTTCCTCGCGCATGGTTTCCAATTTTCGAATATTTTCCGCAAGTGATACGGAGGAGTTTGCCAAATTTTCCTCAGCCGCTTTGAGCTCGCTAAGACTTGCTACCGCGTGCTGATCGCGCAACCACAGCCGACGGGAGAGCACCAGCTTAAGCGCAGTTGCAACCGAGGCGTCGGCATTGAGCAAGCCACTGACTTGGCGAGTACCTTCGCTGGGAAAACGGGCTAGCCACTCCTGCATTGACTGCATGCGCTTTTTACAATCGTATAAATCGCGTTCCAGTGCATCGGCAGCATCTAAAAACCGTCGTACCGCGCGTTCACGCGCGTAGGAACGCTGCATTTTTACAACGACAGCTAACGAAATTAGGCTTGCGATTGTCAAACCTAAAACCAGCCACAACATCCATCCGGGCATCATGCACCTCTCAATCGTGATCTCGACTCAGTGCCGAGATTGCGCGTCAATAATAGCAAGCAATGACAAGAGTTAGGTTTCGCTTCAAAGCCGCGTTGCTTTCACTTCGCAAATCAAACTCACAATTAACGATCCGCTCAGCAACACCGTTTCATTAATCACGCGCCAAAATAGTCAAAATCGAATCAATTTGGGCCGCTATTGCAGCATTTTCATAGCTGTTATCAATGGCATTGCACGCCTCGCGGGCAGCCGCACCTAGCTCCATGAACTCATACATCGGCGCCGAACCCGCAAGTTTATGACACAACACGCGCAAATCTTGCTTTGCACCCGGGTGCGTTGGGATCGCTTGCCAAGCGGCCTGGAGTAAGGCGTGTTTCTCGGGAAAGCTTGCGACATAGCGGGCGCGAAGCTGGGCCATAATTGGATCCATTAGTTTTCCTGCATCAGTTCTTTCAATCGGGTGAAATCTACAGGTTTACTCAAGAAAGCGTCACAACCGGCAGTAAGTGCGTGGCGCGCAGTTTCGTCACTATTGCTAGCTGATAAAGCCACTATTCTTGATACGCAGCCTAGCTTTCGCAGCTTCCTAGCGACTGCAGTCCCGTGCTCAGAGCCCAATTGCATGTCAAGTAATATTACATCTGGTGACAATGTTCGGAAGCGTTCTTCCGCTTCTATGCCGTTACTTGCCTCGGAAACGTTAAATCCATCCTGATTCAACACCGCACAAAGCAGCTCACGGATATCGGTGTCGTCATCAACAATCAACACCTTGGCACTTCTGGATAGCCCTAATTCTGCCGCCGCCGCCGTTTCACAGGGCATCGTAAAGATAAAGCACGTACCGTCCCCCAAGCTTGAGCGCACTTCAATATTGCCCCCCATGTGCTGTGCAAGTTCCCGCGAAATTGCTAAACCCAACCCGGTGCCCGCAACACTCGAACGCTCATTTAAGCGTTTAAACGGCTGAAACAGGCTTGAGGATTGCTCGCGCGTCATGCCCGGCCCGGTATCGGTAACGCTTGCAGTCAAACGGCCATCGCGCCAATGCATATAAAGCGAAACCTTCCCTTGGTGGGTATATTTCAAGCCATTGCTGACTAAGTTAATCAGAATTTGCTTCACCCGCAGCGCATCAACCCAAAGTAGATGGTCACTATCAAAAACCGCTTCAAATTTGAGCGCCTTTTCTTGCGCGACCGCAGAAAACAGCTGCACTAAGTCGTCAACAATATCTGACAAGCGCACGCGCGTGGGCTCAAGCCTTAATGTACCTTGCTCTAATCTGGCTTCGTCGAGCACGCTTTGCACCAGCTGATGCAGGTGCAAAACCCCTCGGCGCACGACGTTTAAATGCTCAGTT
>JBBQBR010000133.1:0-6814 GCA_038317875.1 Lysobacterales bacterium | reverse complement strand
TCGCATGGATCACATTAAATGCTAGCCTTCATCCAACAGCCTAGCGATCAAAGCGCTATGGCGGCTTTGCTGCACACTTGCCGATAGCCGACACGCCGCAACAATGGTTTTAAGCTCGTTTAGCGCGGTATCGAAGGCGTCGTTGATCACAATAAACTGGAATTCGCCGCAGTGCTGCATTTCTTCGACCGCGTTGCGCATGCGCTTGGCTATCACTTCTGCGGAATCTTGGCCGCGGTTTTCTAGGCGAAACTTTATTGTGTCGCGCGATGGCGGCAGGATAAAAATTTCGCGGGCGTCGGGAAAGCTCAAACGCACTTGGCGGGCACCTTGCCAGTCAATTTCTAAAATGACATCCCGATCTGCTGCTAGTTCAGTTCCCACCATGGCGCGGGCGGTGCCGTAATAATTGCCGTGCACCAGCGCCCATTCCAACAGTGCGCTTGCTTCAATTTTTGCTTTAAATAAATCAGGTGTAACGAAGTGATAGTCCACGCCGTCAACTTCACCGGGCCTTGGGCTGCGGGTGGTGAAGCTGATTGAAAGCCTAAGCTTGGCGTCGCTGCGCATTAATTCGCGCACCAAGGATGTTTTCCCGGCACCGGATGGGGCTGCGATGATGAAAAGGGTGCCACTCATACGTTGTTGCTCGCCGGGCCGTTGTTCAAACTATTCGAGATTTTGCACCTGTTCGCGTACTTGTTCGACCAATACTTTCATATCAATACCGAGCTGACTAGTACGCGCATCAACCGATTTCGCGCCAAAAGTATTGCATTCACGGTGTAGTTCTTGGATCAAGAAATCCATGCGCCGACCGATCGGCTCGTTCAAATTGAGCACTCGATTGGCCTCGATCAAATGAATGCGCAGCCGTTCTAATTCTTCATCTACGTCTAGTTTGTGCAGGTTTAAAACCAGTTCCGCTTCCAAACGGTTTGGATCGAGTGTTTCTTTGAATTCGGCCAAACGCAGGCTTAGTTTTTCATGCAGTGCAGTCTTTATCTGCGGCAGGAACAGCAAAGCTTGTTCGCGTAATTGCCCTAACTGCGCCAGTTTATCGCGCAATGTTTCGGCCAGCTTGTTGCCTTCGCGCGCACGTGCGGCATCAAATTCGCTCAGGCATTCGCGAAAAGTGGCGATTGCGGCCTTTTTCAAACCCTCGCTATCGCATTCGCTGCCTTGCACCGCGCCCGGCCACGCCAGTACGTCGCTGGTAGACAACGGCTTCAGTTCGGGGTGGCGGTTGTGCAGGGTGTCAGCCAAGGCTAACAAACCCTCCACTAGCGGCTGATTGAGCGCTAATGCATTTTGATTGACCGGCGCTTTATACCGCAGGGTTAGATCCACTTTGCCGCGTTGAACCAGTTTTTGCGTCAATTCGCGCAGCTGCGGCTCCAGCGCGCGCAATTCTTCCGGCAATTTTAAGCCGAGTTCAAGAAAGCGGTGATTGACTGAACGCAACTCGAAAACTAACTGGCCAAGCACGCCTTTCGATTCAGCGTTGGCAAAAGCGGTCATGCTGCGGGCCATAAGTGCCTTTGGCGTTAAGGTTGGGGCGCGCATGGTAGCGCCAAACGCAGCTAAACTGGCGACGCTCAACAACAGAGGTATTTATGAAAGGGTTCGAACCGAAGCGGCACGCTGTTACGTTTGCTTTATTGCTCAGCCTAAGCGCGACCAGCACGGCTGCAGATATCATTTACAAATGTACGGCGGCAAGTGGTGCGGTTACGTTTTCGGCCAAGCCGTGTATCGGCACCGCGCAGGCGAAAAAAATAGAACCCCGGACCACCGTGGTGGGTGCAGAACCGGTGTTACCCGGCAACATTCCATGACGTAAGGGTCAAATTAGCCCAGAGCCGCCAGTTGATAACACGCCTCATCGCACGCCGATGCCACAGGTGCTGGAAAGCTGTAGGAAGGAGCTGTTCGATCTGAAGCGTGTGCTAGACGCGCGCTTCATCGAGTCCGAAACGAACTTAAAAAACGCGCGTGCTGCGCTTGAGCAAAATTCGTCTGAATTGGGCGCTGCACAAACAAGCAAAGTGGGTTTGGAATGGGGGCTGATACTAGCCGAGCAAAGGCGTGCCATTGAACAGCGATTGCGCGATTCGGAGGCGGCACTAGCGCTTTTCTATCCAGACGAAAAGGCAAAGTTTGAGGAAATAGCGAAGCGCTGTCGAAAGAAATAGCGGCCAAAAGTCATGTAGCAATAATTGACGCGTTGTGCTTGCTTGTGACCATACTCATGCGTATGCTCCACGCACCAACAAATGCCTGGGAGGGCGGGAACGATGAAAACACGTTTGATTTGTGCTGCAGTGGTTTTGGTAATAGCAAATTATGCTCAGGCGCAGGAAGTCATGATCGCAAAGCAACTTGCCGGGGCACCGGAAGAATTTGCTGCTATGCAACCTGCAGATCCGGTAACCACCGCAATTCGTTCGAAAAGCGCTTTGGTGCCGGTCACTACAGCGCTCGGTGCTGATGGTCAATATCACTGGCAGGCAAACTTGGCGATGGACTCAGCGCGCGCCCGCGTGCTTTTGCTGAAGCCGAACGATAACGATTGGCAGATGAGCTTGGGTTCTGCCAGCCGTGGCAATGAGGGCTTGATTCGCGCTGAAACGATTGCATCAGTGCACACGCAAACCACCTTTGGTATGCAGTCGGTGCAGGTTCCCGCTGAGCTTTTCGCTTTTGAAAGTTTAGGCAAAGGCAAAGTTAGTTTTGATATTCGCTCAAACGATAGCAAAGCTTCGAACGGTTTCTTGCTGCTTGAAGGCGATTCAAACACGCTATTAATATCCTATCAAACGGCTTCGAACCAGCGCTTAAATCAGCCAGTTTCCATTACTGCAGCGCTACAAAACTTTGGAAAAAATGCCGGTTCCACGGCAATCGCTGCAGCAGTGCTTAACGTGACTGCGCCTTCGGGCGCGCAAAGCCAAGTTGCGTTTTTTGACGACGGTAAGCATGGCGACGGCGTCGCCAGTGACGGCCTATTTGGTGCGACCTTTGTGCCCAACGAACTCGGTGCCTACAAAGCGCAAGCGCGCGTTGAAGGTAGCGCGGGCGGCGTTGACGTTTTGCGCACCGCTGAGCATTTGATCCCTGTAATTAACGATGAATTGAATTTCAGCCGTGGCGTTGCGCAATTGACGGATGCCAAAACACCTGGGCGGCTTTCGATCTCGGTGCCGATGACCAGCAATAAACCGGGGCAACACTATCGTTCTTATGCGCAACTTTGGGGCCGCGATAGCAGCGGTAAAGACTTAGCGATCGCTTGGCTGGGCGGTATGGTCACACCTGCAAATGGTGCCGCCACACTTGAATTTGATTCTAGATGGATTGCTTTGGCGGGTGCAGGCGCGCCGTATTCTTTGCGTGCAGTGCGTTTTGAAGACCCTGACAACTTCATTACAGTGGCGCAGCGTGCCGAGCTAGCCATTAGTGACCGCGTTGCGCCGATTGCGATCAATAACTCGGTACAGATCGACGAAGCCATGACGATGGGCGTGCGGCCAGCACTGGCAGCTACCCAAACAGAAGGTGTCGGCACGCGTTTGCTTTTGGTACACGGATATTGCTCGGGCAATGTTTGGACGGCGCCGAATTTCAGCAACGCGTCCATTTTCCTCGATCTGAATCAAAACCGCAGCAACGACGCTTTCGCACAGCGCATCAAAACCTTTGGCAACACGTGGAATTCCTACGGCATTGTTGCGCACAGTCAAGGCGGCATGGCAAGTCTGCATCTGTATAACTATTACTGGAGTGGCTTGGACAACGCCACAGGTAGCCGTTTGATTCAGTCGGTTGGCACACCCTATAAAGGCACCAACCTGGCTGGCGTATTGGCCGCTCTTGGTGGGATCTTTGGCGTAGGCTGTGGCACTAATACTGATTTAACCTACACCGGCGCGGCAAATTGGCTTGCTGGGATTTCAACCGCCAGCCGAGCCAAGGTCAACTTCCACACCACAAGTTTCAAATTGACGAACTGGTGGACCAACGATTATTGCAACTTTGCCAGTGATCTAGTTTTGGGCGATCCAGAAGATGGCACGACCGAACAGGCCAATGGTCAGCTCAGCGGCGGTATTAATCGTGGGCACGTCACCGGCCAATGCCACACCGACGGCATGCGCGACCCTGCTCAGGTTCGCGACGCATCGCGAAATAACACGATGAACGCGAACGCAGCGCGCTAGTCCTGCAGGTCAAAAATCAAAAAGGCGAGCGCCTAACAACGCTCGCTTTTTTTATTCTGGAAGCTGTCGCAATTCGAATTCGTCATTCCGGCGCAAGCCGGAATCGAGTTGCGCTGCCGCATGCTTACTGGACACCGGCATGCGCCGGTGTGACGAGGTAACCAGAGTGCTGTAACATTTTGCCGTAAGCTCACGAAGCTAAGCGCACGTCGTAATTTTGATAGGCTTGACGACTACACTTGAACAAGTGATTCTAGGACTTAAGATATATGGCCAGTTTGTCACCCGACCAAGAATTAGTTGCGCGCCAGTCGCGCGAAGTGTTTTTGTCTGCACGCAAAGCGTTCAGCGAAAACTGGAATCGCGACCAAGCGAAGGAGCTTTATGAGCTATCGGATTCCTTAAGCGAGCAAGGGCAAGAGCACGGCTTAAATGATTTAGGTGAAAGTTTGCTCGGGTTTTCGGCGTATTTGAGCTCCTTCGTCGACGGCGCGATGACACCCAAGCCGCACCAACTCGGTCAGCTAGGAACCTTGGTCGAAGGTATCGGTGAAGCGCTATTTCGTTTGCAAATGGATGTTACGGTCACGGATCTGACCCAGCATGCAACGGTCATTGAGCCAGAGAAGCCGCAGATTTTTTATATTGGTACCCGCATTGATCGCGCGAAAGAGCTGGAATACTCGTTGGCGAATGACGGCTTTACCCTGCGCCATTCGCAAACAGCCGCGCCGGTAATCGCTGAAATCGGCAATTCGCAGGTGCAGGCGCTTTTGATCGATATTGAGCAGTTTCAAAGTTGGCAAACGATTGTGGGCTCGCGTGGCGGTGGCAAGGATGCGATGTTGCCGCCTTTGATTGTGCTCTCTGACAATGACTCACTCGAACTTCGGCTCAAGGCGATTCGCTCGGGTGCAGACCAGTTTTTTCTATATCCTGCGGATAAGGAAAAAATCGGCGCACGCCTGCGCGAGTTGGTCGAGGACCGTCGCAAGCCCTATCAGGTGCTGATAATTGACGATGATTTGTCGATGACGATGTTCGTCGATTCCGTTTTGCGCCATAACGGCATGGTCACGTGCGTGCTGAATTCACCGCACAACGCGTTGAAAGTGCTGGAGAGTTTTCATCCGGACGTGATTTTGGCGGATTTATATATGCCAGATATTACCGGCCTTGAATTGCTAGCGCTGTACCGATCACACCAGCGCACAATTTTCACGCCGGTGATTTTGCTGTCCGGTGATGACGATACCGAGAAGCGTTTTGACGCACTGCACTTTGGTGGCGACGACTATTTGACCAAGCCGATACGGCCACGGCACTTGGTCGCGGCGGTTACCAATCGCGCGCGTCGCGCGCGTTGGCAACAGCGGGAATTGTTGGCGGCGCAGCACTAAAAGCGGTGAATTTCAAAGGTGATGTTCTCGAAATACATTTGAAGACAGATTTCAAAATCCGTTCGCACTGAGCTTGTCGAAGTGCAGAGCCGCAACAGTGCTTACGAAGCTGTTGCGAAAAATTTAAACTCCTCACCAAATAGTCCGTAGTTGGCCGCAAATTTACAGTGTCAGTCATGTACGCGAGCGCATCAGTAGGGACTGCAATCTCTCGAAATATCATTAATTGTAAGAGTATCAATAATTGAATGCGCAGCAGGTATATTGATAGTTGGCGGGCAACCGCTGTTTTACTGGTTGTGCTATCGCACTTCGCAAAGCACGTGTCGGCGGGCCCAAGGCGATCACCGCGACCGCGCACAGATGGCGCGGATTTTCCATGCGATGGTTTCGACCGGAAAACCCTATGGCGTAACGGCTTATGAAGAGGCTTATCGCGAACGCGCGACACGACAACTTAAACGTCGCGCTCAGAATTTTGGGTTTGAGCTAGTTGCGCTTGCCACGTAAGCTTGTGGGGAAGTTTCTTCAAGGAAGGCATTTAGCTTCGTTAACCCGGTTGACGCTCTGCACTTCGACAAGCTCAGTGCGAACGGTTCTATTAGATTGGTTGGAAAACAACGATGCTTTAGACGTCACTTTGAATCGCGACACTAGACTCCGTCTAACGCGGCCAAGCCCTGCTTAGCAAGTAAATTCACCATTGCACCGACTTCATTTGCGCGCGCGTTCGAGGCGTTTCCTAAAGCTGCGCGCTTTTTTACACCTTGCGCGATTGCGGCTAGACGAAAGAAATTGAACGCTAAATAAAATGCCCAATCGGCGGGCTGCACGCGTCCAGAACTTGCAAAGTAGTCAGATAGCCACTCGCCCTCTTGCGGAATACCCATTTCATGCCGATTTTTCCCGGCTAGGCCCGGCAGTGTTGGGTTTGCAGGCAAACGTAATGCCATGCAAAAGTATCCCGCATCGCTCAGCGCTTCGCCGAGCGTTGATAGCTCCCAATCCATCACCGCGATAATTTTTGGCTCGGTCGGATGAAACATCAAGTTGTCGACGCGAAAATCGCCGTGCACTAATGCGGGTGCCCATGTTTTATTAGATATTTCGCTGTCGGCTGGGACTCGCAAGTTTAAACTAGCGATCAGCTGATCCATTGCAGGGATCACTTCGGTGGCGCTTTGTTGATATTGC
>JBBQBR010000132.1:0-6816 GCA_038317875.1 Lysobacterales bacterium | reverse complement strand
GCATCCACTTATGCCTAGCACAAGCAGAACTATTCCAATCCAGCCGAGGGCATTGGGCCTGATGTAAATGTCAGTTCTTGCCATTAACATCATCATCCTGATTGGGATTAAACAGTAGCCGATTGGGTTGTTTACGCAACTCACGGCCAAACTCATCAAAGTGCCGACTAGCGGACTCCAAATTGTAGGTTATGGAATCAACCCGTTGCGCTAGCGTGGCAAGCGTAACTCTTAAGTCATCCATTGACGCTTGTAAGTCTGGCCCTGCGGTCGCTACGGTATCATCGATTTTTTTCAATACGCTCGAAAGCTGCTTCTTAGTTTCGATTAATTCCGCCGTCAAAATTCGCGCATTGCCCGCAGCGTCTGAACTTTGCGCCAGCAACGTCGCAATATTTGCCCGGTTTTTTGGCCCGAGCACGTCGTTTAGGGAATCGGCTCCCTGGTTGAGCTGCTTAAGCAAACGCATTGTATCGTCGACAATCGTGGGCGCACCGCTTTCAAATTTATCGGATATAACATCGACGCTCGCACCGATTTTTTCCAAAAGCGGACTAATTCTCGTTTGTGTTAGGGTAGTAATTTCACCTGCAAGCGCACTCACTGCAGCAAATACATCACCCCCTTCGCGGCTTTTGAGTTCGCCACCGACGCTCAGCATGGTGGGTAAGCGCCCTTCAGTAACACCTACAAAAACGTCCGACAGTAAACCACTCGACAGCAGCGCTGCCACAGAATCAGTTGGAATTTTCCAGCCTTGATTGACGCTTAAATCAACCCTAAAAGTGGTTTTCCCGCCGCTTTGCTCCGGCGTCACGGCATCTACTTGACCGATGCGATAGCCTTGATAGAAAACCGCGCTGCCAAAGCCTAAACCCGCGACGTTCTGATAGCGCACCACATAGCGATCACGCGCGCCACTGGAGCTGCCCGTTATTCCTACGAGTGCGCCTAACAGGAGCGCCAAGGCAACTAGCACGGCGATGCCTACATAAAAATAGTTAACAGTATCGCGCTTCATCGTCTTAAAACAAATTTGGATTTTGCAACAGCACCCATGCGAGTCCTGCGAGGACCCCTAGCGCTGCAATAAGCATTAAAAAGTTTGCGATTCGGCGGGTGTTGAGCGGCACATCAACCGGGGCGTTAACCAAAACCGGCGCGGTAACCGGCACGGGCGGCGGCGGCACGATTTTGTAACCAACCTGAGTGTGCACGGGCCCTGCGCTCTGAACTTGCGCTACAACCGGGTTTAAACCGGGATGCGCAGGCGCGGTAATCAACTCAATCGGGCTAACACCGACCGTTTCTAAAAGAAACCGATTTTGATCGAATGCAATTTGATCGCCCGGCTTGAGTACCGCATCACGCACGGCAATTCCGTTGACATAAGTACCATTCACCGAGCCTAGATCGCGCAAGTAGATGCCGCTGCCCGTACTTTCTATGCACGCATGTTGGCGCGACATTTCCGGCTCATCAAGCACTAAATCGCATTCACTGCCGCGTCCAATGGTGGTTCGCAACTTCAGGCCAATCACTTTGCCAAAATACTGTCCAGAAACAGCGCGCAACATTGCACGGGCTGCAAGGTTTTTAATACCAGGGCCAATCCCATCATTTACGCTTGGCGGTGGGGCTTCGCGATTATCAGAATCCGCTTTAATCAACATCTTTACCGGCCCCAAAAGCACCATATCGCCTAGCCGAGCTAACGCTTTAGCTTTAATCGGGCGGCCGTTAATGTGTACGTCCGATTTGTTTTGGACTGATAGTTCAATTCCGCGCACAGGATCGGCATCAATCATCAAATGACTTTCGTCAATAGATGGATGGTTTAACCGTATTCGATGAGCATCGCCGGTACCAATACTCAATCGGCCTTCGGCCCAAAAGGTGTCGGGGTGTTCGCCATTTGGAAAGTGGAGTCGCATTGCAGCTTTTTACCTTGCTTTTGGCATTTTTACCACTGTCTCGTTTACCATTGGGTCGACAAATCAAACAGAAATCGCTTTGTCGACTGCGAAGTTCCATCCCGGCGTTCGTCGAATGCGGCAACTCGCATCCAAGTGGTTTGATTAAAACCATAGCCTACCCAGGGCATCGTTCCGCGTGCAAAACTTTGGAACCACCAATCGTCTTCGGCAGCAATAGCCAGCACGGAATCACGCCCACTGCGTTGATAAGCCAGCCCCAACTCAACGCCACCTTCACGCATATTTCCCCACGTAATGCTGGCTCGCCCAGCTTTATTCAAATCGTCGCTACCGCGATTATCAACACCATCCAGCACCACGGTCAGTGGTTTTTCAGCGAGCGTCAGCCGCCCAATCAGCTGAAAATCCAACAATTCATAATCCGATAAAAAATTTGCGCCTAAACGCCGATTAGTACGAGATATACCGTTCGCCGCTAAGCCATCCAGCGTTGCGAAACGCAAATACGACAGCAACGCTGACGCGGAAATGGCTTGGCCCTGCTGCCAGTGCCAACCCGCTTGCACCGCCGCAAGCCGTGGTTTTTGATTATCAAAAACAAAATCGGGCGCAAAATACCCGGCTCCATAGGCGAAACCAGTACCCTCTTCGTTCAGTCCCGCGCGCGATACGCTAAGCCCAATCGGCCGCAAATCAGCATCCCAAACCAATGGCGTTAATGCGAATGGCAGCTGTGCTTTACCAAATTGCAAACTCAATCGCTCATCTTGCCAACGCGCGTAGAGCTGATCTAGGCTTACTCGATCCGAGCGCTCGTTATCCCGGTTTCGACGGTTATCGCGGGCATCGTCAGTACCTGCATTGAGTAAAGCCGCCGCGCCAAACTCCCAGCCTTCGACACCCAAATACAACGCCCCCAAATGCACCCGAGCACGCACGCGTTCAATTTCAACTGGGATGTGCCTCGTGTTTTCATAACGCAAACGCGCGTCCCCAAAAGGCACAAAACCTAAGCCTTCATCTTGCGCCATAAGCGGCATGGAAAGCGCTGCCAGCAGCCCTGTAAATATAGCCAGTCGCGTTCCCGACATAGTCACTCCAATTAAGTACGAAGCTGATTGAGCGCATCCAATAACGCCTCAGCACTAACGAAACGTGCGGCAGGCGGTTTTTCCAAGCACTTAAGGATAATCGCTTCAAGCGGCTTTGGAATCTCAGGCCACAAAGTTGAGGGTGCGATCGGCAGCGTCTGCGAATGTGCGATATAAAGCTCGATTGTAGAAGTAGCATTGAACGGCAAGCTACCGCAAAACATCTCGCAGAGCATCACGCCCATAGAATAAACATCTGAGCGTGCATCCACCTCTTCACCCGCCAATGCTTCTGGCGGCGAATAATTTGGTGTACCAACAAACATGCCGGGCTGCGTTTGCCCCGGCGCTGTGCGGCGAATTGACCGAGCGATACCAAAGTCCATGAGCTTGGCATTGCCGGACGCTTCTAAGATGACGTTTTCGGGCTTTATATCGCGATGCAATACACCCACGTCGTGCGCGGCATGCAGTGCACCGGCAATTTGCTTGGCAATGCGTAGGCCGGCGCTAAACGGTAGTTTTCCGGATTGTTCAATTAAATAGCGCAGCGTCATGCCGCGCACGTATTCCATTGAAATGAAAGGTTGGCCGTTGACATCACCAAAATCATGCGTGCGCAACACGCTGGGGTGGGTGATTTTACGCGCCAAGCGTAACTCGCTTTTTAGGCGTTCTAGGTGCTCGCCATCCATCAATGCCGCGCCGCGCAGCATTTTCAATGCCACGACGTCATTCAATTCCAGGTCATGCGCCTTATAAACCACACCCATGCCACCGGCACCAAGCACCGACTGAATCTCATAGCGGTCGCCTAAGCGCATGCCAGGTGCCAAACGATGCGCATTGCCCTCGTTCACGCTGCCGGTGGCAACGCGGGTTTCATTGCCGCTCAACATAGTCGAATTGGGGTCATTTTCCGGCATCGGCAATTTTGGCAAATTCGCCAAATCACTTTCGGTCAGCACATAAAAGCGTTTGCCGCTTGCAGCACCCGTGGCAACCGACGGATCGGTAGACGCTTCGCGTTCCAACACCGCATTAAGGCCTTGTGCGAATGTGGGGCCAATTATAATTTGCCCGGCACTTGCTTCCCCCAGCAGACGCCCAAGCTGGGCGGTGCCTAAGCCAATGGTCGCGCTTTGTGGCTCAAAGTTAGGCAGCGAGCCATGCACGAATTCGCCGTCATGAATTGCCGCTGCTGGCGCTGCACCAGCGCCTAAACTCGCGGTCCTATTCAAAAGCGCTGCAAGCGCATGCATCGCGCGCAGTTGCCGCTGATCGCCGCCGAAGCCGATTAGTAGTCGGCTGCCGTGATGCTCAAAAACGCGTCCACCAAAAGTATTTGCGATCGCAACCGCGTCGCCGTGCAGCATAGCCAGCTGCGTCAGTGCGATCGCTTCTTGCCCAACCGGTACATTTTGTGCAAAGCGCCGGAAATCCATGCCCAGTAAAGTCATGGCATAGCGTTGTGCGGGAACATGCGGCGCACTGCGCACACTTGGTTCAGAGCCTGGCTCAGGCAAAAACTTGCTCAAGCTACTGACATAGCCTTCCATGTCACCCTTTTCACGCAAACTAGACAGCAGCGAATCAAACGCGTGTCCCAACTTGCCTATTTCATCGGTGCCTTTGACAGTCACGTGCTGCGTGTAGTCGCCTGCAGCGGCTTTATCGGCGGCGTCGGCTAAAGTGCGAATTGGTTTTAGCAGGGCGCGCGTCAAAAACCATGACGCAAAAAGCGCTGCTAGCAGGGCGGCAAAACCGGTCCAATTCACTGCACGTTGAATCGCTACGAAGTTCGCTTTTGACGCTTCTGTCGGGGTTAGCCCAAGATAGGCGCCCAGCGGCACCTTACCTTCACCAAAAATGGTGGTCAGCGCACCCGCATAAGCCCGACCACCGATCGAAAAATCTAGCCGAGAAGCGCTGGACATCGCGGCCATCATTTGCATTGACTGCGCCGAAACCGCTGAATCAAGCGCTTTGACGCTCTCAGCATTGAGCGAAGTTCCTAACAACTTTAAGTCCTTGCCACTCTGTGCGTAGATTGCAACCTCTGCACTGCTGACCGACGCGATCTTATCAGCAGTGCGTTTGTCAATGGCGTTACCCAAAAGCGCATAGCCCACCAAATTTTCACCGGACACGATTGGACTAATAGCAGCTAGATACAACTTTCCGTGATCCGACCAATAGCCCGAACGACTGTTAGCGTCTTTATCATTCAGCACAAAAGCAACTAACGCATCATTGGCTAGCGACTCTTGCAAGGCCTCGCCTACTTGTGGCACCCGCGCAATAACGGACCCTGATGCATCGAGCACTAAACCCAAATCCACACCCAAAGTGGTCATGCGCTCATTTAATAAGTCTTTAATCGAAACTTGGCCTTGCACACTGACACCGGTCGGCGCGCCAGCATCGGTTAAGCCCAGATCACCACCGCCTAAATCATCGCCAATTCCAAGATCGTCAGTGCTGGCCGCATCAAAATACCGCGCAACATTTGGGTCGCTACTGACAAAACTGGTTTTGACTTCAATATCGCCATAAGCCGAGCCTTCAATCGAAAGCTGGGCCGCTGAAATCTGCTTGAGATCGCGACTTACTTGGTCTTCTGCGGCAATTTTTCCTTGCCGCGCAGTCACCAAAATTGCTGCCAGCAACGCCGAGGCGACCACTAAGGTAATCGCCAAAAAAATCTTTAGAAACAACGGCATCGCAAATCCGCGTTGGGCATTGCGCGGGTTTGGGAGACCCATTTTGGACATTACCCGCTTTGCTGTAGTAACCTTTGTTTTACTAATAACCACTGTCATTGCTCCTGCGATACGGGCGTCCAAATTTATTCAAATGCGGCGGAATTCGCTTTTTCGTCAAGCTCATCGTTATGGGTTCAACAAACACCGCGTCAGCATTCACGGTAAAAGCTTTGCGAAATAATGCTGCGCGTTCGTGCCATACAAATAATTCGCCGGGGCCTACCGGCAAGTTTTTGAATTGGAACCGGCCCTGGACATCGGGCGTGGCAAAAAACGGCGTATTTAACACCAAAATATTCGCCATCATGGAATGGTGCACATTGCAATATACGCGCACAACGCCGACATTTTTGAAGATATTTGATTCGCCCTCGCCTTTTCCATAAACCCCAGTATCAAAGCCATTACCCTGCGCGGTCGAAAACGCGTTATGCAATATCGGGTCAGCATTTGGAAACACGACGAGCGAACCCTGCATCACTGGCAGCACGCTCGGCGTAAACGCTTTGCGCTCCGTGCGCATCACGTAAGGCATTTTCGGCACCAACAGCGGCACTTTGATCGCACTCTTAAAATACACCACCGCCTCACGCGACTCAGTAATCAGTAAGGGTTTGCCATCGGATGTCAGCGTAACTTTCCCAGAAATCTCCGCCGCGTAAACAGCCCCGAAAATAACCGCTGGAGCAGAAAAGGCAACTGTGCAAAGGATAGAACCCCTTAGCGTGAAAAGCCCAGCCCGCTTTGACGTCAAATCAGTCATGTTTAACCTTTAAGTTGGACATAGGGTGAAAAACAATGCTTCACTACGAAGCTTAACCGTTTTTAGACGCGCAGTAGACCGGCGCACAGTCGACGCGCAGTAGACCGGCGCACAGTCAATGTTGGACGAAGCCGCTACGCGGCAGAATGCGCACATCGTGACCTCATCGACTATCTTGAACGTGCTTCCACGTTGGAAGCGCTCTTAATTTAACGAGGATATCACCATGCAATCCGGTTCCAAAACTTCATTTGACGCGC
>JBBQBR010000131.1:0-6818 GCA_038317875.1 Lysobacterales bacterium | reverse complement strand
AGGCGGCGGTGGCAAATGGCATTTCCAAAAGCCGCTGGGTGGCAGAGATCATCCGCAAATATGCGGCGCACGAATGGCCCAAAGATTGTTTGGATTTAGCTGGGCGGTTCGCAGATTTCCCGTTGCGCGATGCCGCTAACTATGATGTGAGCGAAATGCCAGCTGATGTTCCACGACTGGGTTTTTGATCATGCTGATCTTAGAAAGCAACACGATCAGTACTACTTTCGGGGCGACCCGCAGGTACTGCCGCGTCTACAAGCGCTACGCCCCGCAGAGCTGGGGGTACCAGCGATAGTGGAATATGAGTTGCGATATGGCCTTCTGAGTATGTCGCAGGAGGCGAAAACACCACGTTTAGAAGCATTGGCACAACTGCTACGTCCAATGCAGTTGTTACCGTTCGACAGTGAATGCGCCGCCCTTGCCGCTCGTATTCGCGCGGATCTGGAGGCGCTAGGCACACCAATCGGCCCGCACGACACGCTAATTGCTGCCACGGCATTGCGTCACCAAGCCACATTAATTACGCGCAATGTCCGTGAATTTTCGCGTGTGCCGGGTTTAAATCTTCTGAACTGGCATGAAGTTGACTGATCTGTCAGTTTCTTAACCCTTAAATGAAAAAAGGCCCGGAATCCGGGCCTCGTTTATCAACATTTATCTACAGACACAACCTTACCAGCCCGGTGCCCCCGGAGGTGGTGGCGGCGCTGGCATTTGACCGGAGAATCCAAGCACAGGCTGAAATACGTCCAAATAGGCGCGGTAAGCCGCTACTGCGATGACTGGGTAAAGCACAGTTGCAAAAATAATAGGCCCAACGATTGGAATAATCGCCAACAGAGTACCTGCAATCCCAATCGCAATAGCGCATGCAATGAATACCAGCATGGCGCCAATGTTTTTGATGGATGCCGCAAAGGATTCTTTCAATGCATCGATTGCGCCGATGTTGTCAAACATAATTCGCGATACCGCAAAAAACATTGCCGCAAAAACCGCTAGGCCGAGCGGAATCGCAATTAAAAACACCAAGCCCATGCTGCCCAATAACCCAGCTAACGCCGCAGGGTTAGGCTGCCCATTGCCGCCGCTAGCGGAACCAATCGCTGCCAAGATCGCACCGCCGCCCAGTATAAAAGCCAAAATCAACAAGACAATCAACAGAGCGATTGGAATTAAGCAAAGGATGATTAACGGACCTGCTTTTGACTGAAGGCCGGAAAATAAATCGCCTATTTCCGGCATTTGCCCGCCATCCAACTTGCGCGCGGCTTGCTGTACGCCTGCTTGAAGTGCTGGATTCAACAATCCGGCGATGATATTCAATATCGGGATGCCCCAGGCCAAGCCCATCACTAAAAATACTGCGGGCGCTTTAAAAACGGTCTCAAAGCCACTTTTCCACCACTCAAAACCGCGACTTGCTTCTACTGTTCTCACTAGACGTTCTCCTTTTGGGCCGATTAAATGCGTTTTTGTTGACTTGTTTCGCCAAAGCAAAACACGTTTCTGTTGACTTGTTTTGCCTTGGCAAAACACGTTTCTGTTGACTTGTTTTGCCTTGGCAAAACAAAAGCTACACCGGAGGTTACCCTGCAAACTAGCTCAGAACAAAGCTGTTCCCCAAAATTTGTTTGTTTTTCGACGTGTATTGCACTGAAATATGGGTGCGGCAGATGGAGTTATTACTATTATGCTCATCTAGCTCAGGCTCACATTGTGTGTTCAGCAAATACTCGCTACGTTCGCAGTCTTCATTGCATTTTTTAAAGACTCCATTGCATGCGCCTTAGCCAATTTCACATCAATACTTATAAAGAAAGCCCAAACGATGCCGAGGTGATGAGCCAAAAGCTCATGTTGCGCACCGGCATGATTCGCAAAGTCTCCGGCGGCATTTACACGTGGGCACCGTTGGGCTTGCGGGTTTTGCGCAAAGTTGAGGGCATCGTGCGTGAGGAGATGGACCGTGCGGGCGCGTTGGAAATTCTGATGCCTGCGGTGGCACCGAAAGAGCTTTGGGAAGAAACCGGGCGCTGGGATCAGTTTGGTGCGCAGCTATTAAAAATGACCGATCGCGCTGGCCGTGAGTTTTGTTTTGGCCCCACGCACGAAGAAGTGGTGACCGATTTTGCCCGTAACGAGCTGAAAAGCTACAAACAGCTGCCGAAGAATTTCTATCAAATTCAAATGAAGTTTCGCGATGAAATTCGCCCGCGTTTTGGCGTCATGCGCGGGCGCGAGTTTTTGATGAAGGATGCCTATTCCTTCCACTTAGACGAAGCGGGCTTGGTGCGCGAGTATCAAAATATGTTCGACACCTATAGCCGCATCTTCACCCGTTTGGGGCTGAAGTTTCGCGCGGTGCAGGCCGATACCGGTGCCATTGGTGGCAGCGGCAGTCATGAATTTCACGTCATGGCAAGCTCAGGCGAGGACGCGCTGGCGTATTGTGAAGACTCGGACTTTGCCGCCAATGTGGAAATGGCGGAAGCGATTTGTGCTGATATCCGTGCGCCAGCCACACAGGCTATGGAAAAGGTTTCTACGCCCAAGCAAACCACCTGTAGCGATGTCGCCGCGCTTTTGGGTGTCGATATCAAACGCACGGTAAAAGCGGTGGCAGTGGTGCGCGCGGACAACAAATTTGCGCTGGTGCTGGTGCGCGGCGATCACACTGTCAATGACATCAAGTTAAGCAAGCTCAGCGGCATGGCGGATTTCCGCTTAGCGACGGAGGCGGAAATTCGTGAGAATATGGGCTGCGTGCCGGGCTTTATTGGGCCGGTGAATAGCAAATTGCCGATTATGGTGATTAGTGACCGCACGGTCGCTGCGATGAGCGATTTTGTCTGCGGTGCCAACGAGCCGAAATTCCACTTGCAAGGCGTGAACTTTGGCCGCGACTTACCCGAGCCGGATTTAGTTGCCGATGTGCGCAATGTGATCGAGGGCGATATTTCACCGGATGGCAAAGGCGCGTTGACGATTGCGCGCGGTATTGAGGTCGGGCATGTGTTTCAGCTCGGGCAAAAATATGCGCAAGCGATGAATGCAACGGTGTTAGACGATCAGCAAAAAGCGGCGGTAATGTTTATGGGCTGCTATGGCATCGGCGTGTCGCGCATTGTTGGTGCCGCGATTGAGCAAAATTTTGACGAGCGCGGCATGATTTGGCCGGCTGCGATCGCGCCGTTCTATATTTCGGTGTTGCCGATGAACGCGCACACCAGTGTAGCCGTGAAAGAATCGGCCGAAGCACTGTATCAAGAGCTACGCGCGGCCGGTTTTGATGTGCTGCTCGATGATCGCAATGCGCGCGCTGGTGTGATGTTTGCCGACCAGGAATTGGTGGGTATTCCGCATCGTGTGGTGGTTGGTGAAAAAGGCGTGGACGCAGGCACTGTTGAGTACAAAAGCAGGCGCGATACTGAGTCAAAAAGCATTCCGCGCGCTGATTTTGTGGCATGGCTACAGGGATTGCGCGGCGCATGAGCGAAGTCGCTGATGTGCAAAAGGAAATCGTGGATGATTTCGCGATGTTTTCCGACTGGTCAGAGCGCTATCAATATTTGATTGACCTAGCGAAAGCGTTGCCCGTGTTTCCGGAAGAATTAAAGTGTGAGGCAAATTTGCTGAAAGGCTGCCAAAGCCAGGTTTTTGTGCACTTTGCGCCCCGGCAAGATCGCTTGGAAATCCAGGCGATCAGTGATTCCAGCATCGTATCGGGGTTAATTTCCCTGGTTTTGCGCGTTTACAACGGCCTTAGCATGGCTGATGTTATTGCAACCGAGCCAAGCTTTATCGATGGCATTGGTTTGAGTAAGAATCTGTCGATTACGCGCAAAAACGGCTTGGCGGCATTGGTCGCTAGAATTAAGGCTGAGGCGGCTTTGCGAGTGGGTTGAACTCAATGTCAAAGAAAATAATAATGATCGCCGGTCCCAACGGTGCCGGAAAAACAACTTTTGCACGATGTCAGTCTATTTTTTCTTGCCTTACCGACAGCGGAAGCCGCGATTGCCCGCGTCGCCGAGCGCGTGCGGCAGGGTGGACATTCAATTCCGGAAGCGGTGATACGCCGACGATTCGAAACGGGTCTACAGAATTTTCTTGAGCATTACCAGTTTGCAGTGGATGCTTGGGTGCATTATGACAATTCCGGTGACACGCTGCGGATTTTGAACTGGGGACAGAACACATGAATACACTAGACATCGCGCACGCCAAAGACCCGGATTTGCGCAATTCGCTGGCAGCAATGAAACGTGCAGCGCTACAAGCACGGCAAATTGCGATACAGACCAATACCGGCATCGTGGTTGTCAGAAACAATCAATTGATCCACGTTAGCGCCCAGGAATTGCGGCAGGCCGAATTAGCAGCTCAAAGCGTTGTTAGCTTGTGATTGACTTTGGTGAGCGCGGCTTTGCGAGTGGATTAAACTGGCGCTAAGCGCCAATAACTTTCGGCGGCTGATCGCGTTTACGCAATACCGCCAACGCCACTAGACCGCCAATCAGCCCCCAAAACGCGCTACCAATACCGTAAAGCGTTAAACCGGATGCGGTGATTAAAAAAGCGATTAATGCAGCTTCGCGTGCGCTTTCATCAGCAACGGCTTGAGCTAGGCTATTACCGATGGTGCCAAGTAACGCCAAGCCTGCGAGTGCGGCGATCAACGCGGCCGGAAATGCCGCGAATAATGCGCCGATTACAGCACCGATTAACCCAGTAAATAGGTAAATGATGCCGGCTGACACGCCTGCGATATAGCGGCGTTTTGGATCAGGATGCGCCTCCGGGCTCATGCCAATTGCGGCGGTAATGGCCGCTAAATTGAGTGCGTACCCGCCGAATGGGGCCAGAATTAGCGTTAAGCCGCCGGTACTGGCGATAATGGTCGAAATCGGCGCGGGGGAGTCGGCGCTGTCATAGCCAGCGGCGCGAATTGCGGCGACACCGGGTGCGTTTTGCGAGGTCATCGTAACGATGAACAGCGGTAACGCCAGGCTAATAATGCTGGCTAGCGTAAATGTCGGCGTCGTCCAAATAGGGATTGCCCAAACGGAATACGTTAACGCCACGTTGAGTGCCTCAGTCTGCAAACTTCCTGCCAATTGCGCATAAATTACGCCACTGACCAACACACCAAGCACGCTATAGCGCGCCCAATAGCGCCGCCCGAGCAAATGCACCGCAAGCATAGTTAGCACCATGCCGGGCGCGGCTGTGATCGCAGCGAATGCGCCGATACCAAAACGCAGCAGCAATCCGGCCAGCATCGCGCTAGCCAATGCCATTGGAATCCGATGCATCAGCTTCTCAAACGTACCGCTCAACCCGGCGATCGTAATTAACGCAGCACACACTAAAAATGCGCCGGTGGCCTCTGACAGGTTGATGCCTTGCGAGGTGGCAATCAATGCTGCACCCGGAGTAGACCAAGCGGTAATAATCGGCTTTTTGTAATACAGCGACAGCGCAATACACGAACTGCCCATGCCTAAACCGAGTGCCCAGACCCAAGAATTGATTTCTGCGGGCGTTGCGCCTACGGCAAGAGCTGCTTGAAACACGATAGCTATCGTGCTGGTAAAACCGACTAAAACGACTATAAAGCCCGCAATTATCGCTGAAACGCTCAGATCGTCGATGAATTGTTTGAAACAATGGCCGAGTTTGCGGATCAAAGGGCATCCAATTTGAGCAGCTCCCGCACGGCGGCGGCGGTTATTTTTCGCCCACGACTCAAACTGAAGTGATTCAAGCGTTTGAGCCATTGCGATAGCTTCGCTAAGTCGCGGGTAACGTGTGTTTCCAAGTAATTCAAAACGCCTTCTTCCAGCGCTACCCCCATCCCTGCCGCCTGCTTGCGCAGCATAGCGTGGCGTATTTCAGGGTCAGTTAAAGCCGGTAGGCGAACCAAAGTCGCTTGCATTAAGCGTGAACGCAGGTCTGGCAACACAATCGGCAAATTCGCAGGTACTTCGTGGGTGGCGGCAATCCAAGGAACGTTAGCGTCTACGGCGCGGTTGTAATCATGAAACAGCCATTCTTCGGCGGCTGCATTGCCGACAGTGGTATCAAGATTGTCGACAAACAACGCGCCTGCGTTTCCCGCTCCACCGGAAAAGTCTGGACGCGGATCTAGTGGCTGTGCGCTGACGTGGCTCCATTTGCGCTGTGCGGCTAGGGCACGCAACAGATAACTTTTACCCGCGTTCGCAGGCCCGACTAGAATGAGCGCCTGATGCGATTGACTGTGCAGCACGCTATTGAGCAGCTCAGGCAGCGCCGGGTCAGCGAAAAAAAATGCGCTTAGATCGAACTCGGGTGCCCAACGCAGGTTTAGCGGCAGTTGCGTCATAACGGTGCGCTTAAAGGCGTCGGTGCACTAGCTGTTTGTACCTGAGGTTATCGGCTCGCCAGCCGCTAAGGCAACGGGATCTGGAACTGCTTGAGGCTCAGGGGTTCCGACGTAAAGTTCGCTGGATTTATAACGTGCATGCAGATAGCAAAGCCCATGTCCTCGCCGGTGTAGCCGGTGCGAGCAGCCACGATGTGGATACCGCCCAGGGTGACTTCCATCAGGTCGGTGCGGCGGATCTGGCCCAGAGCAAAGCGCGTCTCGGGGTCGTCGCTGCAGGCCTGTAAGACCGCCAGGGAGGCGGGACCCTGCAGGGCGATATCGCGCAGCTGGTCTTTTCCGCAAGAGGAGTTTTTCAGATTGCGCAGCACGGCAGGGGCTTCCACCTTGAGCCAGGGGCGCTGGCGGTCGATGATCACCTCGCCCTGGTTGACCGCGTTGA
>JBBQBR010000130.1:0-6890 GCA_038317875.1 Lysobacterales bacterium | reverse complement strand
TTAATAGGTTTTTAACCGCACCGGGGTTGCGTAAAACCCATGAGCAACGATGTGCAAAAAACTGCGTTGCGGTTTTGACAATTGCGTCCCGGCTTCCCAGTAGCCTCATTGCATTCGGCCAACCCTGGGCTGAAGGGCGCAAGCCCGTTCGGCTTGGGAACCTAGTAAGCAATTACCAGCGCATTCCGCATGCAGGCTTGATTCATCACATACGTCACTTTACATCGCTCCTGGGCTTACCAGCACTGAACTTAATGAAAAGCCACGATGCCCTATCGTCAATGCTGCGCATTGGTAGCCACATTTACTGAGTTGAAAGCCTTTGAACTGGGCTGCAGCTGTGCATAATACGGCCAGGGCTTTCCTGGGGGAAGGCGTAATTTTTTTAAGGCAATGTCAAACAGCAAAGATTTAGACCGTCAAAATTTAGCAAGTCAGAATTTAGCAAGTCAGAGCGCGGGAAGCCAGAAACTGGGGCGTCGTGCACGACGTATGCCGACCGATAGCGCGATCTTAATGTGTCGCGGCGATGAATCTTGGACTACAGAGTTACAAGATATATCGGCAACTGGACTGCTGGCGCTTCGCCCGAGTGATTGGGTGGGCAAGCGCGGCGACCAATTTGTACTTGATTTGCTGCTCGGTGAAACTCTAAATATCCACCTGGAAGCCCGCGTTATGCGCATTGATGAAGAAGAACTCGGCTTTGCCTTCTCGCGCATTCCACCTGAAAAAGAAGCGGCCCTATGGAATTTGCTCGGCGGTTACGCCGATTCGCTGGAACTTTGGCGTGACGATGATTCTCGGTAAGGTTGACAAAATTCGTGCGCTTATTCTGCCTCGAAACCGCCGTTGCCAAAACGATCCACTGACTCTTGACGACTCACAGCAGCTAAACCTTCAAATGAACCTGAGGTGCCAAAATGATCGCTATTTTGCACCTGATTCATCGCGACAAGCCCGGGCTCAATAGTCTGCGCTGGGCGTCCTGAAAAACTAAAAACTGCTAACATCGCAAAGCTTGCACACGCGCCAGTAACCAAATTCCGCGCATTCCACCAGCCTTTTCTGTGACCGGAGCTAGCCGCAAACACCAGGGCACTTGCAGTTTGCTGCGCAGGATTCGCTACGCGTAGTCCAAGTTTCGTCAATGCCGCAGTTTCAGGATTGCTTAAAATTGCGTTGACCAGTCTCGCACGCTCATCTGCACATAGATGTCCAAGACTCAAACTTAAGATATCTAAACTAGTAGGTTTTGCGCTGGTTTGGCCTGAACGAACTGGAATTGAATTGCTAGATGTCGTCATAACAAATACGCCGGTAGAAATGCTGATGCATCCATGGACGGCAACTCAGGCAGTTTTCTCTCAGCGCGTAAAAACGCCGCGAAATGCGGCGTTTAGGCCTGAGCGTAACGGCGACATAGCAGGCGAGTACGTCGCTTCCGGTTACTTTTTACTTTTCGGCTTTGCTTGTTCAAGAATGAACGTAATTTTCATCGTGACGCGGTATTCGACTATCTTATTTTTTTCAACAACCACTTTCTGCTCAGCGACCCATGCACCGGTGATGCCTTTGATCGTTTCACCCGCTCGCGCAATGCCATTTTGAGCGGCATCTTCGAAGCTCTTGCTTGATCCTGCGCTGATTTCGATAATTTTTGCGACCGACATTGACTGCTCCATGAAGTTTTAGCGCCCGACTGAGCGCGTAGCGAAGTATAGACCGCGTTTAGAGGTATTGACCGTTGTAGAAGTATGGACTGACGTTGAATTAGATATGCACCGCCAAAAGCGGGTAGTCACAAATTTGTGGAGAGACGCGCTACCCTTGCGCTATGCCTAGAAAAACACCAGAAAAATACAAAGCCGCCGCAAATGCCGCGCCGAAAAAAAATAAACACTTGCATCGCGAAGACGATCCGCGACTGAGCAAAGAACCGACGCCAGAGCCGCCTCGGCGCGCGAGCAGAACCAGCATAGAAAGCGCAGGCCATGCCAAGCCGCAATTCGCACCCTTTCAGAAACCTAAACCTGGCTCGACGAACGCTAATTTCGACTCAGCCAGTTTGGGGAAATCAAAGTCGAAATCCGACAAAGGGGCAAAAGCCGTTTTTTTGAAGCCCAGCGACACCCAGTCTGACCCTTTCGCGGCCCGCGAAGCCGCGAAGTACGCGCAGCCCATCGCGAGCCGGGAATCGATTTTGGCGTACCTCTCCAGCGTCGCCCAAGTTTTAACGATTGAAGCCATTGCCGAGCATTTCAAGCTGATCGGTGAAACGGATCGGGATGCGCTTGATAAGCGCGTCAACGCGATGTTGCGTGATGGGCAATTATTATTGAATCGCCGTGGCGGCTTAGCGGTCGCTGAAAAGGCCGATCTAATTCCGGGAACAATTATCGCGAACGCCGATGGTTTCGGCTTTTTACGCAGGGACGACGCTGCTTCCGAGGATATTTTTTTAGCGCCCGCACAAATGAAGCAAGTGTTGCACGGTGACCGCGCGTTGATTTCAATTACCGGCGAAGACCGCCGCGGCCGCTCTGAGGGCATGATTGTTAATGTGTTAGAGCGCCGATCACCGAAAATCGTGGGACGCTATTTGGAAGAGGCACTTTATGGCGTCGTAGCACCGGATGACCGTCGTATTCATTTAGACATCCAAATTCCGCGCGGTGCCAGCGGCGGCGCAAAGCCAGGTGATGTGGTGGTGGCAGAAATCACCGAACCACCGACTTCGCATCGTCCGCCAATTGGGCGCATCGTCAAGGTATTTGGCAGCGATCTAGGCCCGCAACACGCCATTGATTTGGCAATTGAAAGCTTTGATTTACCAAAAGAATTCCCGAAAGAAGTTGCGCTTGAAACAGACGCAATTCCCGATGTCGTTGAAGCGTGGCAATTGAAAGATCGCGTGGATATCCGGCATTTGCCACTGGTAACCATTGATGGCGAAGATGCACGCGATTTTGACGACGCGGTGTATTGCGAACCCACTAAATCCGGTGGATTCAAGCTAATCGTGGCGATAGCGGACGTTGCGAGCTATGTCAAAGTCGGCAGCGCGCTCGATATCGAAGCGCTCAATCGCTCGACCAGCGTGTATTTCCCAGCGCGCGTGATTCCGATGCTGCCGGAGAAATTAAGTAACGGCGTTTGTTCACTCAAACCTGAAGTTGACCGGCTGTGCTTGGTCTGCGAGATGCTGATTGACAGCGCAGGCGTCACCAAACGCAGCAAGTTTTACCCAGCAGTGATGAAATCGCATCAACGTTTGACCTACAATTTGGTGTGGCATGCATTGCGGCCCAAACCCGCCAATGCACAAGAAAACCAGGAAAGTAAATTGGCGCGCGAGCGCGCTGCCAAAGTACTGCCGCAACTACAGCATTTATATCGGCTTTATCACGTACTAGATGCGGCGCGACATGCGCGCGGTGCGATCGAATTTGAAGGCGTTGAAGTTAAATTCAATTTTGATGAAGCAGGCTTGGTGCACATGGTTGGGCGCTACGAACGCAACGATGCGCACAAGCTTATCGAGGAATGCATGATCGCGGCCAATGTCGCGGCGGCTAAATTCATCTCTAAAGCAAAAATTCCGGCGCTCTATCGCAGCCACGCCAGCCCGCCGGAAATGCGCTACGACGATGCACGCAAATTTTTAGCGGAACTTGGCGTCAGCATGCCAACCTATGACGAACTGACGCCTGCGTTGGTTACGGCGGCATTGCGCAAAGCGCGCAGTCGCCCTGACCGCGCGTTGATTGAAGCGGTGTTGTTGCGTACACAAAGTTTGGCGGTCTATTCGGCAGTTAGCGATGGCCACTTTGGTCTTGCGCTCTCAGCCTATGCGCACTTTACTTCGCCGATTCGGCGCTATCCGGATCTATTGGTGCATCGCGCGATTTACTATGCCTTGAGCGAAGCAGCGCCGGAAAAATACACTTATAGCCCTGAGAAAATGATCGAATTGGGCAAAACCTGTTCGATGCGCGAACGGCGCGCCGACGAAGCCAGCCGCGACGTCAATGAAAGGCTCAAATGCGCGTATTTAGAACGCCATATTGGTGAAGATTTTGACGGCATTGTGACCGGCGTAACCAGCTTTGGCGCGTTCGTGGAACTTAACGACAATCGCATCAGCGGTATGGTGCATGTCACGCAAATGCCGAACGACTATTATCACTATGACCAGAGCCGCATGCGCTTGTGGGGCGAACGCTCGCGCGCAGGCATTCGCTTGAGCGATCAGGTACGGATTAAAGTGCTGCGGGTCGACGCCATTGAACGCAAAATCGACTTTAAGTTGATCAGCGAATTAACCCCAGTGCCAGCGAAAGAGCTGAGCATGGGTAAAAGCCCGCACCGTACGGAAAAAGGCGTCAAAGGCGGTTTTGCTGATCGCGCAGGCAGCTCCAAGCGGGATCGCAGGCGATGAGCAGTCAAGTTAAAAGTGCTGCGTTATGAGCCAGGATTGGATGTACGGCATTAATGCGGTCGAAGGGCAATTAACCACCGACGCTGGGCGCGTGCTGGAATTATTGATTGATGCTGGCAGCCGCAACACGCGTTTGGATGAACTGGTTGCGCTAGCGGCGAAAGCGGGCATCCGCGCACAAAAAGTCAGTGCCAGCGAAATCGCGAAAAAGTGCGATAGCGACCGGCATCAGGGTGCCGCGTTGAAGTACAAAATGGCGGAATTGCTCAGCGAATCAGCGCTAACCGGTTTAGCGCAGCGCGCCGGAGCCAGCGCGCTGTTTTTAGTGCTCGACAATATTCAAGACCCACATAATTTAGGCGCTTGCATACGCTCCGCCGCCGCCGCTGGTGCGACTGCGGTGGTGTTTCCAAAAGACAAATCAGCCGGCCTAACCGCTGTTGCGCATCGAGCCAGCGCGGGCACGGCCGCACTCGTACCAATTGTGCAAGTCACCAATCTGGCGCGCGCGCTAGAATTTTTGAAGGAAGCGGGCGTTTGGTGTTACGGCGCTGCGGGCGAAACGAACAACCTAATCTATCAAACCGATTTAAAAGGCCCGGTCGCACTGGTGTTGGGCAATGAAGGTGACGGTTTGCGGCGCTTAACGCGGGATCGCTGCGACGGTTTGGTGAGAATCCCGATGGTGCCAGGCGTAGAAAGTTTGAATGTTTCCGTCGCTGCTGGCGTTATGTTGTTTGAAGTTGTGCGGCAGCGGTTATTGATTCGGCCCAATGTTGTTTAGGTTTCGGATTAGTATTAGATAGTGATTATCAAAAAAGAAAATTCTCGAAACCCGTTCGTGCTGATTCTGAGCTACGTCGAAGAATCGAAGCATGTAGCCGTAGTCTTGGTGATGCATATGGCTTGGTTAGGAATTGTACGGCTCTGCCCTTCGACGGGCTCAGGGCGAACGGATCTCACTATAAACTTTCAACCATTTCTGGCCGCATGAATAGCTTGAAGCCACAGCAACAATCCCATCCATTTCTTAATATCTAGCCCCAATTTCGGTCAAATCTCATGTCAACCACCCATTTTGGCTTTCGCGATGTTGATAGCCATGAAAAAGCCAAGCTAGTCGGGGAAGTTTTTAGCTCTGTCGCTAGCAAATACGATGTCATGAACGATGTCATGAGCGCAGGCATGCACCGGCTTTGGAAGCGCCATTTTGTGGGCATCGCGGATATTCGTGCGGGCGATAAAATTTTGGACTTGGCGGGCGGCACTGGCGATATCGCCAAGCTAATGGCCGAGCGCGTCGGCGATACCGGGCATGTGGTGCTGTCGGATATCAATCAAGCGATGCTCAGCGTTGGGCGTGATCGCATGCTCAATGAATCTGCGTTTGGCCGCATTAGCTGCGCGCAAATTAATGCCGAAGCCCTGCCCTTCGCCGCGCGCCAGTTCGAGCTGGTCACGATTGCATTTGGCCTGCGCAATGTTACAGATAAGCCCAAAGCGTTGGCTGAGATGCATCGGGTGCTGAAAATCGGTGGAAAGTTGATGGTTTTGGAGTTCTCTGAGCTACGAATTGACGCGCTGAAGCCGCTTTATGATGCGTACTCGTTCAAAATTCTGCCGCGCATGGGCAAACTGATCGCGAATGATTCGGCGAGCTATCAATATTTAGCGGAAAGCATCCGCAAACATCCAAACCAAGAAGCACTTTCGGAAATGATGCGCGGCGCTGGTTTTGCCCGCGTCAGTGTGCAAAATTTATTTGGCGGCATGGTGGCCATTCATACGGGCTATTCCGTTTAAGTCGGTTTTTTAAACCAGTTTGTTCGCTGATTCGCATCCTGATCACACCTTCGTCACGTATGCTCGGATTCTTTTCTAAAGCAACGAATGCCTATGGATGCCTCGCAAAATTCTTCTGCTGCTACCCACACAGCGCGCGCGGCTTTGCTGGCCGCCGAAGCACAGATCAACCAGGTGATTGTCGGCAAGCCCGAGGTGGTGCGTTTAGTGTTGGCGGCGCTGTTGGCAAACGGACATGTCTTGTTAGAGGATTTGCCCGGCGTCGGAAAAACGACGTTGGCGCATGCGCTAGCGCAATCTTTTGCGCTGAAATTTCAGCGTGTGCAGTTCACTAGTGACTTATTGCCCGCTGATTTGACCGGTGTTTCGATTTATCGACGCGATTTAGAACGGTTTGAGTTTATTCCAGGCCCATTATTTACCGAGCTTTTGCTGGCCGATGAGCTCAATCGCGGCTCGCCAAAAACACAGTCCGCTCTGCTTGAAGCAATGGCGGAATCTCAAATTACCGTTGATGGCACGACGCGGCCGTTAAATCAGCCTTTTTTCGTGATTGCGACGCAAAACCCGACCGAGCAAGCGGGCACGTTTGTGCTGCCAGAATCCCAACTAGATCGCTTTATGCTGACGCTTTCCATTGGCTACC
>JBBQBR010000129.1:0-6903 GCA_038317875.1 Lysobacterales bacterium | reverse complement strand
GGCAAACGAGCTGAAAATCAGAGTAAAGGTGCGGGGAAAGTGGGCGGGTTGTTCGGGTTGGCGATGTTTGCCGCCGCCGCCGCTGGTCTTGCCTACAATGAGAGCCGCACCGTAAACCAATCGGCCGCGATCGCTGAGTTGTCGAAAAGCGCGGTCACTGTTGGAATTGATACGGTAAAGCCTGAAAACGATGGCAGAGCAGTCTATTTCAAGGGTGCCTTAGAAACAGATGCTGGCGTACAAGATAACTATTTCGCCTTCGGTGGCGATGACTTGCTGGTATTTGAACGTAAAGTCGAAATGTATCAGTGGGTTAAACACAGGCGGAACAAGAAAGACGTCTGGGAAGAAGAATGGTCGGATGAATCCGAAAGCGATGGTGGTGGTCATAGCAACCCAGCGTTTCCAGTTTCATCGGTAACGTTTACCGCTAGCGATGCGCGCGTGGGCGCTTTTCATTTGGCGCAATCACAAGTCAGCGAGCTAGAGGCTTCATCGGCCTTCACGTTGCCCGGTGAATTGCCACAAAATTTATCTGAACTGGGTTGGACTGTCAGTGGCAGCAATCGGCTCTATTTAGGGGCAAATGAGAGTTCTCCGACTGTTGGCGATGTGCGCGCTGAATTTAACGTCCTCAAGGAAACGGACATTAGCGCGATGGGGCGTCAAACAGGCAGTGAGCTGGTGCGCTATATGGCAAAAAATGGCTATGACGTGTTCTTTATAGAACCAGGTGCAATTGCGCCGGAATTATTGACGCAACACAGCGAAAGTAAAAACACGACGCTGGCCTATATTTTGCGGGCCGCTGGCGGTGGTGGCATGGCGCTTGGCCTGGGGATCGCGTTTAGTGGCTTTGTTGGGTGGCTAACCTGGATTCCGGTGCTAGGGCCCTTGGTGGGCCGCTTTGCGTTTTGGCTCGGTAGTTTGATCGGCGCAGTTTTAGCCGCGATCTTGTTTGTTGGCGCCTGGCTTTGGACGCATCCGCTGGCGCTGGTAGCGACCGTTGCTGTGATGAGTCTTGCGCTCATCGCGTATGGGATGAAAAAACGCAGTCAACCCAGCCTAATGTCTGCTGGCATTCCGCCGTCGATGGGAAGCGCTATGCCACCGCCGCCACCTGGATTTGGTGGCCCGCCGCCGCCGCCTCGGTAAGGGCTAAGCCCAAACCGAAATGCCTTAAAAACGCCGTTTTCTTTCACTTAACGCGCTCGCGATAGCATCCGCACTCTTTATGGCTTCGTGCCGCAGGAGTTAGGAATGAGTCCATTTGTGTGCCGGATGTGGGTTTCGGTGATGCTGTTTGCCAGTTTGGGCGGTTGTGCTGGCGTCGCTATGCCACCACCTTTGCCTGCTAATCCGAGTGAATCAGCGGCTGAAGTAGCTCTGCAGACACCGGCTGCATCAGTGGCCGCGAAGCCAATGGCTGCGGCTGTGCCGATCCGCAAGCGGATTCTCAAAGTTTTGGAAAGGCCGCAGGCGGCGAATTTTTGGGTTGATTTAGTTGCGGCGCGTCGCTTTACGGATTGCAGCTATGACGCGGCAATTGAAAGTTGGGCAAAACGGCTGACACAAAGCCCGGCGAACTTTAATGCTAATTTGGTGCGCATGCAGCCGTATCTAGACTATGTTTGGCGTCGTACCCAGGTCTTGGATATGCCCAGTGAAGTGGCATTTTTGCCTTTGGTTGAAAGCGACTATCGGCAAGTTTATGGGTCTTACGGTAGCCCGGGCGGTTGGTGGCAGCTGATGCCGGAAACTGCGCGCGGCTATCGGCTCAATGTTGCGCGTGGCAATGACGAGCGCGTTGATCCAATTAGGTCGACCGATGTGGCGCTCAAGTTGATGCAGGACAATGCTGATCGCTTCAATAATGACTGGCTGCTTGCAATTTTTGCCTACAACGTGGGCGGCCAGCGTATTGAGCGGGCGCTGAGCGCGAAAGGCATTCAGCCCGGGCAAATTGAGCACGTGCGCCAATTGGGTTTGCCACTTACAACTGAGGATCACCTGCATCGTATGATCGCCTGGGGCTGCATTTTTGCAAACCCACAACGCTATCAAGTTACGCTGCCAGCACCGCTGAAAGTATCGCAGCGCATGACTGAAGTTCGGTTTTCCCACACCACACCTGTGGCTGCCATTGTCGCAACTTTGGGTAGCTTTGGTTCGGAGTGGAAAAATCAGCATCCGCTGTTGGTCAGGAAGGGTGAAATTGGCCATGCCCAGAAAGTGCTTGCCCTCCGGCGCACCAATGCGGCGCTGGCGGCTTTAGGCGACTTGCGCCGCTTTAAAACAGCCGCGCCAATATTGGCGGTAGCCGCAAAATCCAGCAGCACCAGATCAGAAAATACCGTCGTCGCAAATCATGCAAGACAGGGTGTGATCGCCACCAACCCACGACAGAACAGCCGCGTAGCCAGCAAGGTTTCAGCGCCGACGAGCGTTAAAGTGCGCAATGGCGATAACCTTTGGACCATTGCGCGGCGCTTTGACATGCGTGTGAATGAAATTTTGGCTTTAAATCCTAGCGTTTCGCGCACGACTGTGCTGAAGCTTGGGCATGTACTGCGGTTGCGATAGCGCGTGCCGCTTAGGTTTTTCCAAGCACTACGTGCCGGCGGGCTGAAACCCAGCATTACCGAGTATCTGAGCTTGCTCGCGGCGCTCAAGGCAAATTTGAATGCGCCTGATTTGGCCGAGTTTCATCAGCTAGCACGGCTTTGTATGATCAAAGACGAAGCGCAGTTTGATCGCTTTGATCAAATTTTTGGCGACTACCTAGCCGGTATTGAGCGCGTAATCGTCGACCCCCGAGCGCTGCCCACAGATTGGCTCAGTCAATTTGCCGGACGTGAATTCACTGACGCTGAGCGCGCTGAAATCGCAGCGTTGGGCAGCTTCGAAGCGCTAATGCAAACCTTACGCGAGCGCTTGGCCGAACAAAAAGAGCGCCATTCGGGCGGCAATAAGTGGATCGGCACGGGTGGCACGTCACCCTTTGGCCACGGTGGCTTTAATCCTGAAGGCGTGCGCATTGGCGGGCCGGGTAAACACGGCAAGGCAACGAAAGTTTGGGAGTCGCGCCAGTTTCGGGATTTTTCCGATGATGCGGAGTTGGGCGTGCGCGACACCAAGCTCGCGCTGCGCAAGCTGCGGCGCTTTGCCCGCGAAGGCGCGGATTTGGAGCTGGACTTAGACGACACCATTCGCAGTACCGCAAAAAATGCGGGTTGGCTGGACATCAAACTGCGCCGTGAACGCCACAATGCGGTGAAAGTGCTGCTGCTGTTAGATGTGGGCGGCTCCATGGACGAACATATTTATGGCGTGGAATCGCTGTTTACTGCCGTCAAATCCGAATTTAAGCATCTGGAACACTATTATTTTCACAACTTCATCTACGAACGCGTTTGGCGCGAAAACGCGCGGCGGCGGCAGACTGAAGTTTCAACCCATGAGCTAATGCACCGCTTTGATCGCAGCTGGAAGCTGATTTTTGTCGGCGACGCGGCGATGAGTCCGTATGAAATTTTGGCACCCGGTGGCTCGGTCGAACATTGGAATGAAGAATCCGGCGAAGTTTGGTTTAAGCGCATGTTAGAGGCGTTTCCGCGCGCAGTCTGGTTGAACCCGACGCCCGAGGCGCATTGGCATATGACGCCATCGGCCATGTTAACGCGTACGGCGATCAATGAAAGGATGTATCCGATGACGTTAAAAGGTTTGGATGCGGCTATTAGTACGTTGCAGCGTGGGCGGTGAAGCGCATTACCCAAATCAATAGGCGATTTGTTCGTAGTGACAATTTTTAGGTTTGCTACACGGCACGATCAGGTTTTAACCTCGCAATTACGTCATCACGCCAGCAACGCCAAACCCCCGCACGCAGCCGCTGGCATCAATTGTATGCAGCAACGCGGCACCTGGATTCCAAACCATGCCAGTGGCTTCGCCGTTTAAGATCGCGACACCCTTCACAGCAAAGTTTTGCGCCACCGCACGCAGTATGACTGAGCAATCGCGGGCGCTAGAGGCTAGCCATTTGCCCGCCGCGTCGAAGGCTAGATGCGTCACGATGCCAATGTGGGCTTCGAGCATTTGCGGGGCTTTGCCTTCTGGCCCGCTACCGCTGAACTTCCACAGCGCCACAGCTTGATCGCCGCCGGTGGCAAGCGTGGTGCCATTCCAGGCGAGCGCCATGGGGCGGAATGGCGGGCCTTCAAAGCCAGACATTTGCGAATCGCTACCGGGCAGGCGCCAAAAATGTACGGTGTTATCCGCAGTACCGCTGGCAAGTACGCGGCCATACGGCCCCCAGGCCAGCGACAGCAACGGCGATTTGTGCGCAAGCTGACGATCAAGCGTGCCATCACGCGTGTGAATTATGCTTGCACCGCCGCTGCCGCTAAGCGCCAAGCGGTTTCCGGCCGGGTTAAATGCTAACGCGCGCACCGGTGTGCTGTGCTGGATGCGCCACCGCTAGCTGCCGTCGGTGCCAAATAACGCGACGGTTTTGCCCGCCGCCGCGATACAATGCTGCTGATCGGGCGTCCACGCCACGTGTTCTACACCGCATACGCCAAGCTTGTGCTCGGTTAACAGCGCGTTCGCTTCGGCACTCGCTTCCACCCGCCAAAACCGCAGCATGCCGTCCTGGCCGCCGCTTGCAATTAGTCCATCACCACCAAAGGCCGCAGACAAAAGGCCTTGCGCGTGTGCGGTGCATCGCATTGACAGCATTCCGGTGTGGGCATCACAGATCATTAGTTCGCCATCTACTGTACCGACGCCGAGCCAACGGCCATCCGCAGCGCAGGTCAGCGCCAATGGATGCGTGCCGAGATCAAAGCGCCACAGCGGATTGAGGCAGTTGGGTGGCGCTTCGGCCGGCTTTGCTCCAAACATCGACGTTAAGCCAAGCATCGGCGAAAGCCTATTTCCAGCATTTCGCGATCCAGCTTGCGGCCAATAAACACCAGCTGGTTTTCGCGTGGACCGGGCGGCCAGGGGCGCTCGAGGTAACCATCAATCAACATGTGGACGCCCTGAAATACGTAGCGCAGCTCTTGTCCGGCAAAATTAAGGATGCCTTTGCTGCGAAAAATATCCGCGCCGTTGGCCTGTAACAAAGCGCTGAGCCAGCGGTTGAAAGCATCGGGATTGACCGGCCCCGAAGCGCGAATGCCGACCGAACCCACGCTATCGTCATGGCTATGGCCGGCTGCGTAGGCCTGCACTACGATTGGCTCCAGCACCGCACCCACGCCGTCACGCCATTCGGCGGCAAATTCTTCTGGCAAGTGTTGGGTGAAGATCGCATACAGACCGCAACCGCCGGGCTGCAAATCGATGGTCTTAAGGCCAGCGGCGCGCAGATCTAAGTCCATCACCTGAGTGTTGCTCGCGGTTACCGAAGCGGACGACCAAAACCTTACTAACGCCTCCGCTGCCACGGCAAGTGCATCCGCTGTGGCTTCTGTGACCGGCAGTAGCGCGATTTTCATGCGCGCATCCGGGCCATCTTTCAGCAGCACTTGCTCGCCACCGTTCAGCGCGAAAATGCCGCCCCATTCGAACGGGTATTCGGGTGCCAAAAATTCTGGTTTGCGCGCGAGCGCGTGGTCAAGATCAAAGCCGCCGACCTCCAGCACCTCGTTGATCGGTGCCGCCGCATTGTGCGTGCGAATGATTTTTGCCAGCGGGTTCATCAGGCGCAGACGCACTTCGAGCGCATCGAGCTGCGCCTGCGTGGCAAGGTCGGTTTTGTTGAGCAAAATGACGTCACCAAAGGCAATCTGCTGCTGGCATTCTTCCGATTCGTCCAAATGCAGCATGGCGTGCCGGGCGTCCACCAGCGTCACGACGCCATCCAGTACAAACTGACGGTTGATGTCTTCATCGACAAAAAACGTTTGGGCGACCGGGCCCGGGTCGGCCATGCCGGTGGTCTCGACGATGATGCGGTCAAACTTGTCGCGGCGCTTGACTAAATTGCCGAGAATTCGAATCAGATCGCCGCGCACGGTGCAGCAGATGCAACCGTTGTTCATCTCAAAAATTTCTTCATCGGCATTGATGACGATCGCATGGTCAATGCCAATCTCGCCAAATTCATTTTCAATCACCGCAATACGCTGGCCGTGCTCCTCTGACAGAATGCGGTTGAGTAGCGTCGTCTTACCGCTGCCCAAAAAACCGGTTAGAACCGTGACGGGAATTTTTTCGATGGTGCTGCTTTTTGCTGGCATGGGTGGCTCGTTGATGGGGAATTGTGATGTGGGCTACGAAGCCCGCTGACGCGACTTTGGCGCAGCGCGCGCAGGCTTAAGTGATCTCGGCGATGAGTTTTTCAGGGCTGCTTTTTTCAGGGTTCTGCGTTTTCGCCATAGCGCCGCGCGCTAGGAAATCCTGCGTCAGGGCGATGCGATCACGGCCCCAAGCACGAGTGATAAATACGATGCGGGTGCGGTGGTCTTCGTCAGGCCAAGCGGCCATCTGCGTGACCGGGTGCAGGCATTTTTGTACGCCGTGAATCACCGACGGCCCGGCTTGACCGACTAGATTTACCAAGCCTTTGACGCGCAGAAGCGCCGGCCCGCACAGTGACTGAATAAAGTCCAGCCAAACAAAAAGCCGCGCGGCCGGAATAGCTTGATCCAAGATGATGCTAAAGCTCTGGATGTCCTGAATTGTGTTCTGGGCTGCCGACGCTGATTGAGTAAAACCCATAGCGAGCATCGAAGTGTTTTTCAGATCCAGCGGCACCAGCCGAATGTTTTGCGCATCAGCAAACCAGCCGCCCATCTTGAACGCGGGTGATGCCCGGTCGCGGCGCTTGCCGGTAAATAGGTGCTCGGGCAGCGCTGCGCCGTTCAATACGCGCACGACACTGGCATCTGG
>JBBQBR010000128.1:0-6909 GCA_038317875.1 Lysobacterales bacterium | reverse complement strand
CACTGCCGTGTAGGCAGCTTAGAAAAAGATCACAAGCGGCTCGCGCCGCGCAAACACGTTCACTGCCGTGTAGGCAGCTTAGAAATATGAAAACATCCGAACCATATGTAATAAGAAGTTCACTGCCGTGTAGGCAGCTTAGAAAACTGCGTGCACCTCCCTCCCATCTTCGCCTTTGTTCACTGCCGTGTAGGCAGCTTAGAAATCACGCGCACAACGCCAGCGAGCGGTAAAATAGTTCACTGCCGTGTAGGCAGCTTAGAAAAAAGGCGCGAGCAGCGTACTGCTAGCAATGGAGTTCACTGCCGTGTAGGCAGCTTAGAAAGGTAATGCTTATCGTGGCGATGTCATCACGAAGTTCACTGCCGTGTAGGCAGCTTAGAAAATAGGCGACACTGTAGGGCCATGTGCAAGGAAGTTCACTGCCGTCTAGGCAGCTTAGAAACAACGTAATTGAGCTGATTACGATTGCTATCGGTTCACTGCTGCACGAAAACAGCTTTTAATGAATCGGCATACGTTTCAATGCAGTGCTGATCGCAGCTTTAACACTTTTGCTCTTTTCGTGTGTTTCGTGCTTTTCGTGGTTAAAGTCTTAAGAGGTTTAACGCCGATGAACTACCCAACGCAAGAAAAGTACGAAAAATTCTTTTCAAAGACGAGTGTTATCAAATTCAAGGAGCGATTTTCGAGGTATACCGCGAGTTGGGCTGTGGATTTCTTGAAGCGGTCTATCAAGAATGCCTGCAGAGGGAACTTGCCGAACGCAGCATTCCTTTCGTCTCTCAGCCTGAGCTAGCTCTACATTACAAAGGCGAAGTTCTTTTTCAAACTTTCAAACCTGATTTTATCTGCTTCGGCAAAATCATTGTCGAACTGAAGGTGGTAAAAGAAATAGGATCCGAGAATAAAGCGCAAGTGATCAACTATTTGAAGGTGGGTGGCATAAAACTTGGCTTGCTTGTCAACTTTGGCGCTTACCCCAAGGTTTCAACAACATGATTGGCGCTCTAAAAACTTAATTGTTTCCGTGCTTAAGCGTTAAATATTCCTATTAATGGTGTACAGGCCCGAAAACAGTGACCCAGACCCGTCCAATCTTAAAAATTCATCGCGCCGCCTACGCCAGTGTTCAAGACGGTGGGCGCTTTGGCTTTGAGCATATTGGCGTTGGGCGCGGGGGTTTTGCGGATGCGCGGCATGCTGAGCTGGCGAATTTGCTGGTTGCTAATTTGCCCAATGCGGCACTCATCGAGATTTTTGCGGGCGCGTTTGAGGTGGAATTCCTGTGCGATATTGATTTCGCGACAGCTGGCGCGGTATCTGATTTGCGTTTGGATGGCGTCAGTGTGCAAGTCGGTGCGCGCGTGCATGCTCGGAGCGGTCAGCGTTTGGCGTTGAAAAAGGTCAGCACTGGGCGAGTTTTGTATCTGGCGTTAGCAGGCGGGATCGAGGTTCCGCTTGTTTTGGGCTCGTCTTCCACCGACTTAGTGAGTGCGTTTGGTGGCTTGGATGGCCGGCTATTGCAAGCCAAGGATGCGTTGAATACCGCAACAGCGGCGAATTTTTTGCCACCCAGCGGGGCTTGGTTAGCCCCCAATTTGCCCGATCAGACACCGTTGCGCGTATTGCTGGCGCACAACTGCCCGAAAGTGTTGGCAGAGCAGTTTTTGCAAACGGAATGGCGCGTCAGCGCGCAATCTCAGCGTAGTGGTATGCGGCTAGAAAATAGCCCAGGAGCTCTGCCGCTGCCGGTGCCGAAACATGATGGAATCAGCCGAGGTGTGGTGCCGGGCGTGATCCAGCTGCCGGCGAATGGTTTGCCGATTGTTCTGGGTGTCGATGCGCAAACTGTAGGTGGCTATTTCGTGTTGGGCGTAGTGATCGAGGTTGATTTATGGCGTATTGCGCAAGCGGTGCCGGGGGAAATTACGCGATTTAAGGCTGTATCCATCGAAGAGGCACAAACGCATAACAAATTGAGACGTTTCCTACGCGCAAGGATCGAACTAGCGATGCTGTCGAAGCTAGATACTAACTAGCCTGCACGGTCGCCTCACCGACCGCCTCTTTCGAACGCGTCGCGGCGAAATGCAGTGCCAAAATGACTGGCGCACAAAATAGCACCCACTCAATATTTTGTTGTTTGACCATTGGAAAGACTTTGACTGCGATACCAGCGGCGGCAATCGTCAAAGCAATGTTGGCCGCGCGCCGATAAAACTTGTTCGGTACGTTTTCGCGCTCTCTAAAGCCTGCCAAGAGGGTGGGTACGCACAGCAGCCAAAGCGGTGAAAAAAGCGCAAAGTTGAGATTGAAATAGCTATCTTGATGATCGGTGAAAAGCATCAAAAATAGCAGCAGCAGCCCGCTGGCACCGAAAATGACTGCCGTAAGCGTCGCTAGCAGTGCGCTAAACCTTCTGGGAAAGTGATGTCGGCGATAACGAAAACCAACGACGATCGCAATTGCCAATATCAGCCCCGCGACGCAAAAATGCCAGCGCCAGTTGGGTAAGGCAGGCATATTATTTTCGCCTACAGAACCATAGTTTTGCGTACTGCGAACCAAGGGATAGCGGGTGCCGTTCGGGGCGGTCAATTGCACCGCAGTAACGGCTTGTTGCAAGGCCGCCGGGATAAAGCTTTCTGCATAAATATCTAATGGCAGATCAGTGCTTGGACCTAAACCGGCATGAATGCCTAAATAGAGCCAACGGGGATCAGCGGCATGCGCTAATCCTAAGCTTCGAAAAGTATAGCCGTGGCTACGACCCCGCACGGCGGCCTGCAGCGCGCCACCAAGCGCCTCGTCCAGTGCATCACGTACTTTGGTTGAGCAATTTGAGCGAAAGTAGTCGTAGCGATAGACATCTTTGGGCGGCGTTGTTTCATCGCGTAATCGGGCAATTAACTTCGCCTTTTGGGCATCATTTAACGCCAATTCCTGTAGCCAAACCGCGCGCCCGCTCTGCACGTAGTTTTGTAAATCCGCTTCTGCATTCAGTGCGACGCCCAGGTAAGCCATGCGCCCGAGGATAAAATTACTGAGGAAGTTTTTGCCGTTGAAATCAAAATAGCCGAAGTTATAGGCGACCGAGTTTTGTGAAGCCGGTGCCAGTGAATCATGAATAACAATGGCGTTATGCCCAAAACGCTCAAAATAAAGCTCGCCCGGCGCCATCGTGGCCAAATACACGCGTGTTTCTGCCGCGCATGACGCGGCAAAAAACAAGCCGCTCATCAATAGCCCAGTCCAGATCAGCGCGGCACTCGCTAAAAACGCACGTAGAGTTCGCATCGCGCCTAACTTAGCGCGCGCATGCAAAGCGTGTGAACTCGGCGATCATCTGCGTGTGTGACTTCTATTTTGTAGCCAGCGATTTCGATTTTGTCGCCGACCGCAGGCATGTGTCCAAGCAGATTAACGACATAACCACCAATCGTGTCACTGTCTTCATCGGATAAATCGAGCTTGAATTCACGATTGAACTCTTCGATCGGTGTTAAGGCCATTATCGAAGCGCTGCCATCCGCGCAAATATCAAAATAGCGCGCGGGATTGTCTTCAGCGTCGTGCTCATCGTCGATGGGGCCCACAATTTCTTCCAGCACATCTTCAATCGTCACCACACCCGCAATGCCGCCGTATTCGTTCACGACAACCGCCATATGCGCACGGTAGGTGCGGAAGTCCTTCAGCAATTCGTTTAGACGCTTCGTTTTTGGTACCAGCCGAGCCGGGCGTAGCAGCGCGCGTATATCGCAGGCGCTGGGGCTGGCGGCAACACATTTAAGTAGGTCTTTTGCCAGCAAAATGCCGATGACCCGTTCTTCGTTGTCCTCAGCAAACACTGGGAAGCGAGAATGCCCTGATTCAATTGCAATTTTCAGAAGCTCGTGAAAAGGCGTTTCGACAAACAGCGACACCATTTGTCCACGTGGCACCATGACGTCGCTGACGACTTGGTCGACGACACTTAATGCGCCTTCAAGCATGCGTAAAGTATCGGCGTCGAGTACGCCATTACTGCGTGCAAGCCGAAGTTCATCTATCAAATCCTCGTGGCTCTTTGCTTCGCCACCGAGTAAAGCTAAACCCAGGCGTTCTAGCCAGGTTCTTGGGGCAGGGCTAGGTGCGCTGCCAGTCTCGTCGTTCATTCATTCGTTCATTACGGCATTAAGCCCGGACGTGCAGCGTAGCAAATTTAGTGCACATTCTGAAATATCTTCGACGCGGCTATTTTGCGAGTCAAAACTTCTTTTATGAGCTAACGGTTTAGAAAAAAGCTAAAAATCATGTCAGCAACTAAAATCGCGCAGATGGAAACCACAACGGCACGGGTTGTTGCACGGCCTACGCCCTCAGCGCCACCTTCCACGTTAAACCCGGTTGAGACACCGATTAACACAATCAACACGCCGAAAACCCACCCCTTGATTAAACCTTGCATAATGTCCCATGGCGTTAACACCTGCAGCGTTTGATAAAAATAGCCAGCAAGCGTGATTTCCACCGGCTGCAAAGAAAAAAGCGCGCCGCCTAAAATGGCGAAAAAATCTGCGACTAGCACCAGCACCGGCATCATTACCAAGGCCGCAAGCAATGCCGGCGCTGCTAAATACCTTACAGGCTCGACGCCAATCACACGTAATGCATCGACTTCTTGGCTGACAGTCATCGAGCCAATGCGTGCGGCGAGCGAAGAAGCAGTGCGCCCGGCGACGACGATGCCCGTCACCAAAGGACCAAATTCGCGGGTGACGCCGATAGCAATGCCGACTACGATTTTACTTTCTGCGCCGAACATTTTGAGCTGTGCGATGGCGTTAATTGCCAAACTTAGACCGATTACCAGCGCCAGCAGCGCCACGATAGGCAGCGCATCTGCACCAATTTGGCGCATTTGCTCCAAAATATGCGTCCAACGCACGGGCTGACCGCGCCTTGGGCCGAGGATTAGATAAAACAAGCTCTCGACAAAAATACTGCCAACATGGCCTAAGTCTTCAACGATGCCGACCGCACCACGGCCCACATTGGTAATGGCTGACCTAATTGCGCTCAAAGCCTGCTCGCAGTTTTTTACTCATCGGGTTTGCTATTCAGCCTGTAAATCGCGCGAATCAAAGCGCAGGGATTTCGTCCACCAGTACGAAAACGCGATCAAGACGCGCAAGCTTGAGTACGCTCAATACCGGTTTTGAGATTTTAAGAAGTGCGAAAGCCTGCTTTTTGCCACGTGCAAGTTGGAAACCTTCGACCAGTGCGGCAATGCCAGAGGAATCAATGTATTCCACCGCCGACAGATCGACGGCAACTGGCATGCCACTGCCTAGCGCTTCAAGTACCGCTTTGCGTACCTGTTGGCTCCAACTCAGGTCGACTTCGCCTGATACGTAGAGAACTTGATGGCTGCTTTCGACCTGTGTACGACAATTATTCATATCTTTTGAGACTCAGCTTCGGGCAAATATAGCTACGGGCAGATAAAATTCGGTGTTTATACGCACCCTTTATGACCGTCAAAACGGCAGTTTGAGTGATTTGTCCAACATCAGAATTTGCGTTCTAAAAAGTTCTTGAATGCGCTTTAGCGCTGCATCGTCGTTGCCTTCAAAGCGCAGGACTAAACAGGGGGTTGTGTTTGAACAACGCACCAAACCCCAGCCGTCGTCAAAGTCCGCACGAATGCCATCAATGCTGGTAATGCGGGCCCCGGCAAATTTCGCCGACTTGATGAAACGTTCAATAAAGCGGTAGTGCGCACCTTCTTCCATCTCTATTTTCAATTCCGGCGTGCTGACGGCGTCGGGAATATCGTCGAATAAATCATCCGCATCTAAGCCACTGGCTGCCAAAATTTCGAGCAACCTACACGCCGCATACATGCCGTCATCAAAACCCAGCCAGCGTTCTTTGAAGAAAAAGTGCCCGCTCATTTCACCTGCAAGTGCGGCGTCAAGCTCTTTCATCTTGCCTTTAATCAACGAGTGTCCGGTTTTATACATAACCGGTACGCCGCCCGCCGAGCGAATGGCAGGTGCCAACGCGCCGGTGCATTTGACGTCATAAATAATACTTGCGCCCGGCACGCGTGAAAGTACGTCGCGTGCGAACAGAATTAACATGCGATCAGGATAAATAATTTTGCCGCTGCGTGTAACGATGCCTAAACGATCACCATCGCCGTCAAAGGCAACGCCGATATCCGCGTTCATTTGTTTAACGGCAACGATTAAGTCTTTCAGATTTTTCGGGTCAGACGGGTCCGGGTGATGGTGTGGAAAATTGCCATCGACGTCGCAATAGAGTTCTTCTATTTCGCAACCTATCGACTGCAACAGTTTTGGCGCAATCGCACCCGCGATCCCATTGCCCGCATCAATTACGACTCGAAGTGGATTCTCCAACTGGATATCACCGCTGATCTTGTCGATATATTCTTCGGTCACATCCATCAATTGCAGTGAACCAGCGCCTTCGGTAAAACGCGAGGTACTTATGCGCGCATATAGATTCTGTATTGACTGTTCAGCAAGAGTTTCGCCGCCGAGCATCATTTTAAAACCATTGTAATCAGGCGGGTTGTGCGAGCCGGTGACCATCACGCCACTGCCGGTATTGAGCTGGTAGGTAGCAAAATACAGCACTGGCGTGGGAACGGCGCCTAGATCGATCACGTTACAACCACTGGCGCGCAGGCCGCGGATTAACGCAGCACTTAGAGATGGCCCAGAGAGGCGTCCATCACGCGCAACCACCATTTCGGTTAAACCGCGCTCAACAATTTCAGAACCCAGCGCACGCCCCAGAAGTTCGGCCACACCTTCGTTCAAAGTGCTGCCGACAACGCCACGAATATCATAGGCTCGGAAAATGCTGCGACTGACATTGACATTCGGCAAC
>JBBQBR010000127.1:0-6924 GCA_038317875.1 Lysobacterales bacterium | reverse complement strand
AACGGTATCTTTCAGCTTTTGCATCGATTTATCCGACGCGTGAGCCCCCAGATAGCGACGACCTTCCAATTGTCATCCCGGCGCAGGCCGGGAACCATTGGCTTTTCGGGTGATCGGTTTTCGGGGCATATCGGTCGCAGGCTTTTAGTCTCACAGCATGCCGATTCCGACAATTAGCAAAAAGCATGCTGCCAACAAGAGCACGACGAGCGTCGATTTCTCTGGTAGATATAGAAAGGCCCTGCGCGCGTTATTTGGATCTATGTACAGACTGACACGTGCACCGATCGGAAACTGATCCGTATCCGATAGCGCTTGCCCCTGGTAAGACCAACCGGCGCGCATGGGCGAATCGCAACGAATACGACGCTGTCGGCCAGCGACGGTATACTCAACAATCACAATGAGCCGATGGTGACCGGCGCCGTGCCTGCCACTATGCGAGCGAATCTCATGTTTGCGAATGACGCCCGCAGTCCTGGGCCAATGGCGCATCGCGCGGCGCAACTGCACGCCTCTGGCAAATAAACCCAGTAAAACGGCAGCACCTGCCCACAACAACCAGGGCATGACTATTTGTACCGTGCTCGTCATCGCTGATCCCGATTGGTTAGTTAGTTTTACGCAATCTCGCGGGGTGCTCGTGGAAAGCACGCAAATGGCATTCGCAATAAGCATACCGATCAGCGGGAAAACGCTTCAAATTCACAGTCCGCATGTCGACTTGCCAAAAGCCATTCGAAAATTCCGCGCTGCCAAACCGGCAATTTTGACTAGGTTAATCACAGCGGTCCCCAATTTACTCGTTTTATAGATCACTTTTCTTGCTCCTGCAGTTGAAACCTACCGCGCTATTGGCGTTTAGCTTCCAACGCCTGCAAGCGCGAACTTTGCGCGGCAAGTTCGGCTTTCATTGCCCGCATCTCAGCCGCAACCGCAACCGCATCGGCTTTCAACACCGCATTCTCCGCACTCAACTCCTGCATTGCCCGCACCGCCACCGCCTCAAAGCCGCGCATCGATAGCATCAGATAGCCATCGTCGCCTTCGCTGACCCATTCTGGAAACACCTGCTGCACTTCTTGCGCGACAAAACCTAGATGCAGACCTTCGGGCCGAAACGCGGCTTTGCCGGCGTCGCGATAGTGATAGCGCACCGGGCGCAGGGCATTGATCTGATCGAGCGCATGGCGGTAGTCCTGCACTTGGTCTTTCAGACGCGCATCTGAAAGTGTGCTGATGGTACCGGTGGTGGTTTGCAGCTGGCCGATGTTGTTCAAGCGCATGCGCAGCGTGCCGCCGACGCCGGGATTGTCGACCGCGTCGCTGTGGACGCCGCCCTCAAACCAGCTGAACCCGCCACCGGTTTGCGCGGTGCGAAAATAGGTGCGGAAACTTTGCACACCGATGCCATAGTCAGATCCCCACAGATTCAGCATTTGCCGGGTTTGCGAGCCGAATGCGAGGCTGCCGGTCGTGGCGACCGCGACATTGCCATTGACGGTCAGCGCAGCGCCCGCAGCAGGCGTGTTGCTATTGATGGCCACGCCGCCTTCGGCACGCACCAGGAATTGGCGTGGGCCGGTAGAAGTGAAGTCGACGCCTTGATCGTCGGCCCAAACAAAGGTGCCGTTGTCGCCATTGAAATCGCCGGAATTGGCCGCGCAGATGCCGTCATTCGCTTCATTGCCAGGGCGGATTCTTGCCCGCCAACCGGTGGCTAAGCTGTCGTCGCCGCCAGCACAGTTACTGCGGCCAGTGACAGCGCTGAAAAAACCCGTGGCGAAGTTGTCGGTACCGCCGACAACGGTGCTGCGAAACCCGGTCGCGCTATTACCTCTGCCGCCGCCAACAGTGCTGTAATCGCCTTTCGCCAAGTTGGCAACACCGCCGCCGATGAACGCGGCAAAACCCGAAGCTTCGTTAGCAGCGCCGCCACTAACAGTCGCGAACGATTTGTCGGATGTAGATCCCGCGTTGTCGCCTGCTTGATTTGCGTAGCCACCACCGACGGTGCTGTAGCTCTCGGTCACGCGGTTGGGCCCTTCCAAGGTATTTTCCGGATCGCTATCGCCCAAGGGCACACCGCCGCCAGCGATCGTGGCACCGCGCACGCCAGCGGTCACCGAATTGGCGCTGCTCCCAGCGATCACATTCGCAGTGATCGGCAATCCATTGAACAGTACGCTGGACGATTCGATACGCAAACTTTGCACATTGCGGGTGCGGACAACGAATGGCTGCGCATCAGTAGTGCCAATAAAGTTGATCACCGGATCGGTGCCGACATTGCCCAATCGTCCCCAGGCGTCCGCCGCACCGGCGGCACCGGTCGCGCCTGTAGCGCCCGTAGCACCGGTGTTTCCGTTCAAACCCGTGGCTCCGACAGGGCCTATCGGTCCAGTCGCACCCGTCGGCCCGGCGGGCCCAATTGCGCCTGCCGTACCTGCCGTACCTGCCGCACCTGCAGGCCCCTGCGGCCCGACCGGCCCCGAAATGCTCGATTCACACGCCACCGAACCATCGACATTCACCACCCGAATCGACTGGCCCGTCGGGCAGCTTGACGCCACCCGCACCTGCACTTGACTGGGATTAATCTGCGCTTCGCCAATCACGCCGTTCGACACCGAAGTTGCCACTTGCGCCACCGCTGCAATCTGCGCTTGCGGCGCTGGGGTAATTTTGGTGGCCGGGCTCAAGCCGGTGAATGCGCCGGTAGATGCACCTGGGCGCACGCCGATTTGCAGCTGATAGTCGCTGCTGGATATGACCGGGCCAAAATCAAGCTCGACGCTGAAAACACCGCCGCTAACGGCAACGTCGTCTTTAATAATGGCGGTGCCAATCGCAGCACCAGCGGTGGTTTGCAGCGTGAACTGCAAATCAAAGCTGCCATTGGCTGGCACGCTGGCATCAACCAAGCTGCCTTGGTAGGTAAAACTATTGCCGAGTGCCAATGCCGGTTGGCTGATGACCGCGGCGATAAGGGCGGCTGCGAGTGCTTGAGTTTTCATATGTGTAGTCCTGTTTGCGGAGTGCCTAATCGTTCAAAACAGCTTATTTTTTAAAACGATCAATATTCAAAACGATCAATATTCAAAGCGATCAATCCTCAAAACGATCAGTCTTCAAAACCATCGCGAAAAATCGGGTCGGGCTGCGCGCCTGCAGCAATCGGGCCGTGAAAGCCACCAGTCAGCTGATACGGCCCGCCTACTACAAGCTGCACAGCCGCCTGGCCGATAGTGCCGGTCAACGCCCAGCCCGGGCCGCTGGCACTCGCACCGCCGCTTGCAATCACCTGTTTGGGCAGGCTGTAGGGCCCACCCGCAGGCGGCGTTTGCGCCAAAGCCAAAGTTGGCAGCAGCAAGATCAGGGCAAATTTCCACATCGCAGTCTCCGATAAGCACTTAAATGAATGGTTGCTACGTGGATAGATACGTAAATTTTGGAAAGGCGGGGCCACGTGGGTGCGGTGTTTGTGCGTTTACCGTGAGTGCCGGGAATTTTGCTATCCCGCTGGCCCCCGCAAACGCGAATTTCCGTAATTAACAGCGACAACCTCGTCAACCAAGGATCAAACCATGAAGACCTGCACACCCGCGTTTCCTAAAGCTCGCCTTGCCGCTGCAGCCGGTCTTGCGCTCGCCCTTTGTTACTCGACGCTAGCCGCCGCCGAAGTAAAGGGCAACGTAACCTACCAGGGCAAAACTTGGAACGCAGCCGATGCCATCGCCTATGAAAATTTTATGGGCGTGGTGCTGGCGTTTTCCAAACTGCCGTGGGATCGCGGTGCGTGGGCCGACGATGGCGTGTTTGATGAGGCCGATGTCTATGGCGTTCAAAACAAAGCCATCGAGCCATTTTTTACCATCGAAATCCGCACCGATGGCACTTATAAACAGCATCAAATGAAGCAGGATCGATTCGCGCCCGGCGAGGGTCAAAGTGACGCAGGCGCACCGGCACTAAAGCTGCAACAGCACAGTCCTGCGCGCGTGGCGGGCACGTTCAAATTTACCGATGAGGCCTACAAAGTCGATCTGAGCTTCGATTTGAATGTGCTGAAAGATAAGGCTGTACTGCCCTTTCCCGGCACACCACTGGCAGCCGATGGCGGCGCGCCCGGCAAAGCGCTGCTGGCCACGCTAGCAGCGGCCGCCAGCGGAGATATCAAGCAAATCTTGGCGCTAAGCCCACCGGATAAGCGTGCGCAAATGCAGGCGGCCTCGCAAAAGCCAGATTTTGCCAAATTGCTGGCAATGCAAAAAGCCATGACGCCCACTGGCATCAAAATCAGTGGCGGCTCGGCACTGGCAGACCGCGCGTGGGTTAACTTCGCGGGCGCATCCGAAGGCAAGCCTATGACGGGCACGGCCATGATGTTTCGCGCAGACGGCCAGTGGTATTTGCGCTCTTTAAAAACCAAACAGTAGCCATTTCTTCGGGCGAATTCACATAAATATAGGCGCAATGAGGTGTTTATATTTTTTGGTATTGTTGGGGTGATTGTCGCGGTGCTTTTGAGCTACCAACTTCGCCGCGAGCCCAGCTTCAAGGGTAAATTTAAGGATATACGCGATGTCGATGACCATCTGCATCGCATCGAATACCGGTCTGGTGAGTTTTCTTTTCGCCGGCGCGGCTTACACTGGCAAGGCGAACATCGCATACGCCAGTGCGCCAGTTCAAACAGAGTCAGTCCAAATTATAGATACCGTTGCGCGCCGCCGCCGGCGCGGAAACTCGTTTTACGTCGACTTGCCAACGTTGGCGCAGGGCAGCCTAGCGGCATCCCGAATGCGCATTGATTACTCCGACTACCAACGCTACCGCAGCGGGCAAACGTGCACGTGCGCTACCGCCGTGGCTTGTTCGGTACGTATTATTTGCTTGAACGGCCTACACCTATTGAACGACCGCCGTAGTCATTTGAATTTTCATGTAATCCGACTGTAAGGGGCCAACAAATGCTATCCCTTGGCCCCCGCGCACCAAGTATCGTGATTTTGGGAGGCAGGCGATCAGGATCGACCTGCGCAGATTCGTTTTAATTTTCTGGTCTCCAGTTTGTGTCGGCGTAGTTCATTCAAAGCCATTCTTAAAAATGTTCTCGCTAAGCTGGCCGTTGACTACCGTCTCGCAGCGCGAAAACTCTGGAGTGTCACCATTCGGCGCCACCGTTAGCGCGCTGATTGAATCTCCGGCTGCCGCATCGTCGCCCTGGCCCTGAAACAAGCCGCAGCGAGCCCGCACTTTGCCGCGCAGCATGCGGCACTTTCAGTGCTAGGCCGATGGCAGCGTGCAGCGCGGCAATCGCTCTGCGCGCCCTGATCGCGCGCAGGCGCAAGCTGAAGCCGCAGAGCCCCAAGCGCAAGCCGAAGTGATGCAGACCGATGCGGCGGAATCGGTGGCAAGGCGCCGCTGGACGTGACCATTGAGGAGCCCATTGCCGACAAGGAAAGCGGTTCGCCCACGCCCGCAGGCGATATGAGCTACGACGAATACGGCATCGTCGGCCAAACATGGTGGTATCCGCGCGGGCTAGATGCCCAGGACTGCCAGCATGGGCAGTCGCGGGATGCGATTGAGGCAGAGCTCAGGCAATGCTTTGACCCCGCGCGCCGCTACCTCAGCCTGCACTTTGATTGCGGATGGACGCTGTACGAGCCGCAGGTGCAATAACGGTGGATGTGCGGTAGTTAAACGCAGATGGACCCTTGCCGCGCAGCCAAAACAGCCAAAACAGCGATGGCTTTGTCCCGCTAGCACCTTGCCCTGAACCGCCGTCACCTACTCAGCATAGGTGCGTTAAACACATAGTTTGAGCGCTGTTCGCAATATGCACTGTCACCGTTTTCTAAAGGGCAGTTTCCGACACCGCCAAGTAGCGAACCCTGCAATCGTTTGGCGTTGTTTTGCGTAAACTGCACTTTGATGCTGTCCAAGCCATTGGTACTGCTGAGCATTTCGGTGTTGGTAGAGGTTTTTTCTGACTTGCAGTGATTAAGAAAATATAAGTCGACTACCCCGTTTGTCAAACCCGATTGCGCTTCGAGCTTGAGGGCAACAAACGCCGTTTTTTCGCTCTTGCACCAAGACTCAAGCGCGGCAAAACGATCCTGGCTTTCCAGCAAGGCTTTTAAGGGCGGGGTTTTTTCCGTCAATACAATCCATGTTGATTGTGTTGCACGCATTGTCTCGGTATAGGCAATGGAAAAGATGGGCTTAAACTCGGTTTGCCGCTGGCTAAGCATCTGACCCGCTGAATCAGGTGCCGCCGCATGCATCGTGGTGATGCTGCCCTGCCCACTCGCCGTACCAGCCGTTTGGGCTGCGCTGGTAAATGTCAGCGCGAGGCTAAACCCGAGCACCCATAAATTTGTACCGCTATTCATAGCATTTCTCCGTAAATTGATTAAAAACAAAGGTGTTTGAGGTGTTTGAATCGCCTTGTTATTGCATCCTCACTCAAACCCACCCTGAAAAATTCCGTCATAGTTCAACAGCACCACGCGGTTTTCGAGCGGCAGGCCGACGATCAAAGTGCGATCTTGCGGGATGGGGCTGGGATTGTAGGCAAAGGTACCCACGCCATCGCCATTTTGCGTTCCAACCAGCGAATTGGCCGCCGATACCACGCCGTCGCAGCCCATATCCGCAGTGCAGAAAGTCACCGAACCCTCGTCGCTGACGCCCCAGCCGGGGTTGGCGATGAGGTAGTTGCCATTGCTCAAGACGATAATTCGCCTGCCGATCGCGTCATTGGCAAAACTACCGCGCAAGGTGCTAACCAGCGCACCGGTCGGGCTAAACAAATACACAGCGCCGACATTAAGCACACCGGAAACCAGGTCTTCAAAACCTGGATCGGTGACGACAATAGCAGCGCCGTGACGCTGCTCCCGAAGCTGCCGCTGC
>JBBQBR010000126.1:0-6949 GCA_038317875.1 Lysobacterales bacterium | reverse complement strand
GGGGCTGGAAACATCCCAGGTGCATATGCTGGGTTGCTGCTGCCCGCCACGCTGCAAGGTTGCGCCGGGCCAGTGCCAGTGTGGCGGGCAATCACTTCAAGGGAATCACCACCGACAATGAGTCCGTCAACAATCAAGCTGCCATCTGCTAAGGCGTGTAGGTTTGGCGGGGGGTTATTGCGGTAGCTGAACCCCGCACCCAGATTGGGGCCGAGTGCGCCGTCGCTTTCCAAGCGCGCAAATTCAGTGTTGACACCGTTCGCGTTGCGCCAAATTCCGACGCTTCTGGTCGCTGTATTTAACGGATCACTGGCGCGTGCACGAAAGAACTGCACGTCGCCAGGATTGCCCTGTGCGGGCGCATAAATCGAATCAAATTGATGATTGGCCTCCGCGCTGCTGCGGTTCGGGCCAGTTGCGCCGCTAGTCAAATTGCGTGCGATCGCGGCGTTGCTGCCATTCGCCAGTTCCGTCCACAGCTGTTCGTTCGGATCCGAAGCAATAGTCAATATCGCGCCAAGTTTGCCACCCGCACTCAACTCGGGACCCGGGCGATTGATCCCGACGTTTGTTGCGGGCAGGCCGGGCAATATGAAAGTGGTGGTTTGCGACCCAAGCACCACGCGCCAAGCGGGCGCTGCGGCTTGGCTACTGGGTATAGTGATTGAGATTGCAACTGCCAACGCTGTTTGCGCTATTTTTAGCTGTAGATTTTTCATGGGTTTACGTGTGTCTAAATCAAAAATGGAGCATGGCTGAAACAGGCACGCGGGGTCTGCACGAACCAGGCAAGTTTGGGTAACGAAACGGTAACGAAGCGCGTTTTGCGCGGATATGCGGCGCAACTGAGCACTATCAAAAACGCGCCACCAAGCCCAGCTGCGCAGCGCCATCTTTGCTAAATGCGCCGATGTACTCATAGCCCGTGCGCAGACTCCAGGTGGAATCAAACCTCCATTCCACGCCAACTTCGGCGATTAGCCCGGTGTCGGTATCGCTGGCTCTGCGGTTACCTAGAGATTTGCGGGTATCAAGCACGATCGACCCGACCCCAAGGCCGACATAGGGCTGGATGCTGCCCAAAGTCCAGCTGTACGCTGCCCGCGCCGTCACGCCACGCTGCTTGACTGACCAGATATCAATCACGCGTGCACAAGCCACATTGGGAAGCTGAGGGCAGAAATCATGTTTGATATCGCCAAGGTCTTGATAAGCCAGCTCAAACCGCCATGCGTCGTTGGCCTGCCAGCCGACGTGTAATTTGTAGCCAGGATCGTTCGATAGGACTTTGTAAAACGGTGCGATTAGCTGCAATTTGCTGGTGGCCGCGATTCCGACAGACCATCGCGCAGTTTCCTGCGCCCCAGCTAAATTGGACAACGCGACCGCAGCGCATGTGAGTGCTAGTTTCAACATAGGTGTTCTCCAAAATTTTTAGAGCTTATAAAGAATGCCGAGTAAGCGCTGTTTTTGTCGGCACGTAATAAGTACGATTTAAAAAATCAAATAGCGACTTCTTAGCGCCTAGCATCAAAAACGCGCCACCAAGCCCAGCTGCGCTGCGCCATCTTTACTAAATACGCCGATGTACTCATAGCCCGTGCGCAGACTCCACATGGAATCAAACGTCCAGTCCAGGCCAACCTCGGCGATGAGCCCGATATCCGTTTCGCTGACTCTGTGCGTAAAACTGGGCGAGCGCGTTTTCAGGCTGACAGACCCAACTCCGAGCGCTGCGTATGGTTGGGCCTTGCCGAGCATCCAGACATAGGCCACGCGGGTCGTCACGCCGCGCTGCTTGACTGACAAAGGCCTGGGCAATGCGACAAAGGATACATCTGTAGGCTGGGGGCGATAGCGGTATATGCCATTCCCAAAATCCTGATAAGCCAGCTCAAACCGCCACGCATCATTAGCGTGCCAGCCCACATGCACTTTGTAGCCCGGATCACTCGATTCGAGCTTAAAGAAAGTCGGTGCAATCACCAGATTCAAATTGCTAGTAGCGGCGACGCCAACAGACCAGCGTGCAACATCCTGCGCGGCTGCCAAATTGGCTAATCCTGCTAAAGCGCAGGTGAGTGATAGTTTTAACAACACTTCATTTCCTTTCAGTTTCAGTTTGATTTGTGGATCGATGAGTTTGCCGGGGCAGCGCTGCTTTTGTAGGCACGTAAAGCGCGCTTTCGGTAATGAATCAGTAACGGATGCGCTACAAAGGCCGGAACCTTCCAAAGGTTGCGAATTAGGCGGTTTTTTGCGCATCCACTGCCGCCAGAACCAGCAGCGATACGATCAGTGAAAAGCTGTATTCCATGCCGCCGACACCGTGCTCGCCGACGAACCAGCCCTGTTGCGCATGAACAATGACAATGCCCATCGCTGCGACAAAAATAAGTCCTGCCGACAACACGCGCACGTGTCTTCCCAGCGCAATCATCGTGCCCGCGGAAATTTCATAGATCGTGATCAACCAAACCAGCAGCACGCCCTGCGGCCAGCCGCGTGCTTCGAGAAACTCGCCAAATTGCGGAATGCTGTAGTGGGCGATGCGCATTAGCGCGTGCGCCATGAAGAAAATGGCGACGGCGATACGCAGCAGCAGGTGCGCGCCCGGTATCGTGAGATAGGGATAGCGCTTGCTCAACAATGCGGTGCGCGGGGCGGGCGTAAGATGCATGGCAATGAATTCAGATCCGATAAATGATTGGGCAAAGCTAAAATGACTTCAGTGCGTGCGCAATTGTGCTGGGATCAGTGCCCTGAATAGCGCTACCAACGCCCCACGTCGTATTGTTTCTGCAAGCCGCGTGCATTAGCTTTCACTCTATGCCATTTGCTTTCACGCCATTTGCTTTCACGCCATTTGCTTGGACGCCATACAAAAAAACAATCCCCGTGTGGGTATGGGTGTCGGTATGGTGGATTGGCTATGCGCTGATCTATGCGACGCATATCGTCGGGATGCGCGATGAAACTAATCGGCTGATCTTATGGAGCGACGCGCTGCGTATAAGCTATGCCGGCTGGTTGACCCACATACCGGTTAGCCTAGTCTTGTTGTGGCTTGTTAGGCGCTATCCGTTTCGATCCCGCAAGTTGCTGCGATCAATGGCACTTTATAGCGTAGTGGTGGCCGTGCTCATTGCTGCCAAAGCGGCGTATATCGTACTAACCAATTCTTGGATCCATTGGTATACGCAGTATTCCATCGCTGGCGTGGTTATGGATAGCGTGCGCAATAATTTGCTGCTGTATTGCATGATGATCGGGGTCGCGCACGCCTTTTTGTATTTCGAATCGAATCAAGTACGGGAGCGCGAAGTCTTGGCGCTGGGTTCGCAGCTCAAGCAAGCCAAGTTGGACGCGCTAGCGACGCAGCTGAACCCGCATTTTCTGTTTAATGCGCTGAACTCGATTGCCGAGTTGGTACACCACGACGCCAACGCGGCAGACCAAATGTTGGTGGCGTTATCAAATCTACTGCGGCGCAGTTTGTCGGCGAGTCAGGAACACACTTTGACCGTGCGGGCGGAGGTGGATTTTCTGGAGCACTATTTGGCCATTGAGCGGGTCCGCTTGGGGCCACGTTTGCGTATGACGTTTGACATTAGCGAAGACTGCTGGAGCGCGCAAATGCCGGTAATGGTGCTGCAGTCTTTGCTGGAAAACGCGATCGTGCACGGGATTTCTAAACGCGCTGCGGGCGGCAGCGTTGTTGTGCAGGTGCAGCGATTAGGCGTGCAGCTGATCCTTAGCGTCACCAATGAGCTTGCTGCATCACAGCCGCAAACACCCGGATTCGGAATTGGGTTGAGCAATATCGGCGCCCGTTTAGAGTGCCTGTACGGCGCTGCATTTTCGCTAATCAGCGAAACACACGAATCCAATATCTACACCGTAACCCTGCGCTTTCCCTTTCAGACGCAGAGCACGACGCCACTTTTGAGCGATTCATCATGACTACACCGCAAGCACTGCGTGTGGTTATTGTCGATGACGAACCGCTGGCACGGCTGCGTTTGCAGCGGCTGTTGGGCGCGATGCCCATGGTACAAATTGTTGCCAGCTGCGCTGATGGCGTGCAGCTTGCGCAGGTGCTTACGACCGCCCCGGTGGACTTAATTTTGCTGGATATCGAAATGCCTGAGCTGGATGGTTTTGCCGCGCTCTCTCGACTGCCGCCGCCACGCCCGCGCGTCATTTTTGTTACCGCTTACGCCGAGTTTGCGCTGCGCGCATTTGAGTTCGAAGCGCTAGACTATTTACTAAAACCCATCGACGAAACGCGGCTGAAGCACTCGCTCGCGCGCGCTTTTCAAGTGGTCAAGCACAGCGCTGTGCAAGCAAGAATCTACGCGCCACGCATTGCCCTGCCTATCGGGCGGCGCATGCAGCTAATAGAAAGCGACAGCATCGATCTCATTGTCGCGCAAGCCAACTACTTGGAAATCCGCGCCGGACAGCGCGACTTCGTCGTGCGCCGCTCACTCGCCAGTTTTACCGAAGAACTCGATCCGCAAAAATTTCTACGCGTGCACCGCTCCACACTGGTGCGTATTGCCGCGGTGGTTGAAGTACAGGCGATTGCCTCTGGCCGCCACGAGCTGCGTTTACACGATGGCCGCAAACTATTTGCGGCGCGTAATTACCGGCAGCAAGTGCGCGATGCGTTTGGTCTATTGGTTTGCATGGCTGCGAGCGGTGACGGCCTTTAGTTGACGCGCATTTGATCCCTTTTTAAGACCCACGCCATTGAGCTAAGTATGCAACCTGCGCCTCCCATTTGGTTCAACATTTATCAGTAATGCAAGTTGGCCCGCGCTGGCAGCGCAAGGTAATAGGTTTAACTGGGTGCGAGTCAAAACATCAGTTTGACTCGCACCCGGTTTAACTCGATGACAACCGCAGCCGCGTCGAGGCGTTTGAACGTATCAGCGTTTCGGCGAGTGGCTTTTCTGGGGAAACTCGATCATGCATTGCAGCAGCGCGCCACGCCGATCAAACGCGCGCCCTCATGATCCAGCAACCACTTTTTCGTCGGCAAACCACCGCCAAAGCCGGTCAGGCTACCGTCCCGGCCGATTACTCGATGGCACGGCAAAATAATCGGTAGCGGATTGCGCCCGTTTGCAGCACCGACGGCTCGAACCGCTTTAGGCGCAGCAATTTTCTCGGCAAGTTCGGCATAACTCCAGGTTTGTCCAAACGGAATCTGCGCCAACGTCGCCCAAGTCTTTTTCTGGAACTCGGTGCCGCCTGGATTCAAAAGCAAATCAAACGTTTGGCGCTCACCTGCGAAATATTGCAGCAGCTGTTCGCGCGCTGTTTGCGTTGCGCCGACGTCACGCAGCCAATGCTGCCGCCCAGGTGCATCGTATTTATTATTTTCAAACAACACGTAGCGCAGGCCGCTAGCGTCGACCGCGATGGTTAACTTGCCAATCGGCGTATTGAACGCATCAAACCACATGACTTTTCTCCAAATTTTTATCATCGCTAGACAAATGCCACAAATGCATCACGGCGTAAGCGCGCCACGGACGCCAAGCTTGCGAAAGGGCGGCCGCTTCGCGTTCGCTTAAGCGTGCATCGCCACCTAACACTTGCTGCAAAACTAAATCGCCTGCTAAAAATGCGTCGGGTTGACGCAATGCGCGCATTGCAACATATTGTGCGGTCCACGGGCCAATGCCCGGAATCAGACAGATTTTTTGCTCAAAATCGTCGGCTTTTTGCCCAGCCTGAAAATGTATTGCGCCATCAGCGGCCGCCTGCGCAAGCGCTCGCAGCGTATTCATGCGTGCCTTGGTCAAGCCAAGCCCTTCGAGCGAAGCTAGCGCCAATACGTCCGCGGTCGGGAATGCCCGATCTAATTCGCCCTTCGCATCGGTGCGAATAGCGCCGAATTGCGCAACCAGCCGCGCGGTAATCGTGGTGGCACCGGCAACGCTGATTTGTTGCCCGATCACCGCACGCACGGCGACCTCAAAGCCATCCCAACAGCCCGGCACGCGCAGTCCAGGGCGGCGCTCAATACCTAGGCGCAATAACTCGCTGGATTGCAGGCCCGCATGCACAACTTGCAAGTCGGCGTCCAGATCAAACAAACGCCGCGTGCGCTGCACCAGATCAGGGATCATGCGCGGATCAGCATTGGCAATTTCTAAGTGCAACTCGGGCTTTTTTGCATCACGGGTGACCCTAATCAAGCACGTTTGATTGATCGGCCCGGCCACGCGTTCATAGCTTGAAGCGGTAATCTTCTCAATGCCTGGAATCGCGCGTTTTGCGAGAAATGCCAGCATCAAGGCAAAATCAAACGGTGGCCGATACGCAAGTCGCAGGCTCAAACGCCCACTGGTCACCGGTGTTTGCAAGCGCCGAATTGCGCTCGGCGGCATGGCACAACCCTCGATAAAGGCGGCATTAAAACGACGAATACTTTTAAAGCCAGATGCTAGAGCAACTTCTGTCATCGGCATCGAGGTTTCGGTGAGCAGCTGCTTTGCCAACAGCAGCCGCCGGTTGGTATGCACCGCAATCGGCGATGCACCCAAATTACGTTGAAATAGGCGGCCAATTTGGCGTGTGCTTAAGCCAATTTTGTTTGCTAGCGTCGCGACTGAGCCTTCTAAAAATTCCCCTTCAGCGATTAATGCGAGCGAGCGATTGACCCATTCATCCGCATAACGATGCTGCATCGCATTCGGTGATAGCTCAGGCCGACAGCGCAGACACGGCCTAAAGCCAGCTGCGCTGGCGGCAGCGGCATTGGCAAAATAGCGAATGTTTTCCGGCTTTGGTGTGGGCGCCGGACATATCGGCCTACAGTAAATTCCGGTGCTTTTGACGGCGGTAAAAAACAGCCCGTCAAAGCGCGCGTCACGCGCGGCGCGGGCGCGGTCACAGATTTCTGGGTTGGGGAGTAAGTCGGTCATTCGCCATC
>JBBQBR010000125.1:0-6959 GCA_038317875.1 Lysobacterales bacterium | reverse complement strand
GCTGTGCTTAATACCGCGCGCTCGGATCGAATCAAGTTGATGCGCCTTAAAATGACCGCAGCCGGGACCAGTGCTGCGATTAGGTTTATTGCGGCAAAGGCCGCAGCGACCAAGATTAGCGCGTATGGGTCAAACGCGATTTCCGCTAGCTCCAAGCTACCACCTAAAAATTGCTGCCGCGCTTGACTAAAAAGTAACGGGCAAAGCGGCACCGCAATGGCGCTTGCAATGGCCGTAAAAATTATGCTTTGGGCGGCAATTTGCGCTAAAAGCCGTCGTATTCTGGCACCCAACGCGACTTCAATCGCCAGCTCGTGTACGCGCTCTAAAACCGCCACGGCAAGTAGGCTCGACGCATTGCAAGCGATCAGCAGTGCTAGAAGCGCGACCAACGCCAACACGGGCAATAGGGTTTCACGGATCGAGCTATTCCTGTCGGCATGTAATTCAATCGGCAAAAGCGCAAATTCATTTTTGCCATAAGCTCCGGGTGCACGCCCGCGCCGCGCGCTGAAGGCTTTGCTCAAACTGGTATCCAGTGCCGCCATACTCAGGCTATCAAAGCGTCGTGCGACTACTTTTAGAAAATAGTCTTGATCGCGTGCAACACCGCTAAATTTAGTGGCGCTAAAAATATCCGCGCGCGCAACACGCTGCAAGGATTTCGGCAATACGCCGACTATGGTCTTTGGCTCTCCGGCAATTTCGATTTTACTGCCCAGCGCTGCGGGATCGGCTTTGAATACTTCACGCCAAACGACATCGGAAATCATCACGCGATCTGAATCGCAATCCGCCGGTTCCAAGCGGCGTCCAAGCTGTGCTTTGACACCTAGCAGCCGCAACCAATTGGGCGTGATTTGTAATAATGCCACCTGTCGGGCGGCAAAATTCTGCCCGCTCATGCGATGTATTTGTCGCACCGATCCTGCGGCTTCCAAACCTTTGATTGCATTAATCTCTAATAGCAATCCGCGCGTTAGCGTGTCGTGCTTTGCCGAGCTAGGCCGCGACGTGGATACCGAGGCTGCTGCTTCGGCGGCATTCGTGCTGCGGACGATTGCAAAAAGGTGTGCTGATTTCGGTAAATCAAGTGGCGCAAGGACGGTGTGTTTGTAATATGTAAAAGCGATCGCACTAATCGCAATGGCGACTGAAAGCGTTGCAAGCCACAGAAATGAAAATGCGCCAAGCGTGCGAAATAGCCGCAACCAAATTTTTAAGCGTTTGTTCAAGCCGCTAAACAAAGCTCACTCTTGCTTTAAAATCATATTTGGATTGGCCCGTAATGCGCGCCGCGCCGGGCTTATGCAGGCTAGCACTAGGCTTAAAGCGACAACTATCAGCGCCCAAAAAATACTGCTGCCACTGAGGCTTTGACCACCGTAAAAAACATGGCTCAATTTCATACTCAGCGGCAAGGCGATGCTGGTGCCCAGAATTAATCCCAAAAATGCAGCACTCAACAACGGCCGCAGCAGCGGCACCAAAACGCCATAGACGCCCGCGCCTAAAGCCCGTCGAATCGCGCTTTGACGCATACGCCGCGCTACTAAACTACCCAGCAATGCCGCCAGCCCAACCGCGGTTAACAGTAGCGCCAACAGCCCCATCGGTGCAAACATATAGCTCAACAATCGATAGCCGCCGCCGTTACGCTCAAACGCATCGGCATAGGTTCGCACATCAAATAATGCGACGCGATGATCTGCGGTGGCACCGATGCGCGCTAAAGTCTTCAGAAAGGTCTGTGGATTGGCATCGCGCGTGCGCACGCTAAATTTAACGCCCCATTGATTGTCCAATTGCATGGGTACAAACATACTGGGTCGATCTGTGCCCTGCTCAAAATCAAGCGTGACCGGCTCCGTAATGCCGATCACCGTGACGCTTCTTTCAGTGCGGCCATCTGCGTCTAAATAACGCAGCTCTTTGCCAATCGCATCGGTTGCGCCAAACGCCTTTTCTGCGGCCGCAGGGTCAAGCACCACCACCGGCTTACCCACATCACTATCCCGAAGCCAGCGTCCGGAGCGCAGCTTAATGCCATAGATTTCAGCAAAATTTTCATCGCTCGGGGCAAAGTTAAAGTCCACGCGTTCCGCACCCAAGATGACGTCTCGATTGACGTTAAAAACCTGAGGAATGGTCATGCTGATGCTGACCCGTTCGACCCCAGGATGCGCCTGGAGTTGCGCCACAATTTTTTGCGTAGCCTCAGCCTGCGCCACCGGGTCAGAGCTGCGAATTTGTGCCACGACAGTGCGCGGTGCATGAATCCCGTAGTCGCGATTAAGCGCCGTCTCGGCACCTTGAGCACACACAATTGCCACCAGCACCGCAGCGACGCTTAAAAAACACTGCAGTACCAAAAGCAGCAGACCTAGCTTGCCGGAGTTGGAATTGCCGCGTTCAGTGCCGCGCAGCTCACGCATCAAATTGGTTTCCCGCAAATGCCAAAGCACGGGAAAAGTGGTGATGATTGCGCTGGTTAGGCACGCAACGAATATTGGCGCAAACATGCTTGCTTTCAAATCAAAGTGTACATAAAGCGGTACTTGTGCGGCATCACTGAAGTGCAGAAAGTTTTCAAACTTCGCCATACCAAAACGCATCAGCAATAGTGCTAAGACGAGCGCCAGCGTGACCAGTAGCGTTGATTGCAAAAACGCGGACCCGGCTAAGCGCGCGCGTGACGAGCCCAGTGCGCTGCGGGTGGCGATTTCGTGCGTGCGCGTTAGCCAATGCACCAGCATCAGTCCGCCGACATTGGTCGCGGCCAAAAGTAAAACCAGCCAGCCAATCAAGGACAGCGCATTAAACAATAGTCGCGTTTCCGCGTTTAAGCCGCCATTTGCCAAATCCATGGCGACGAACGGCGTTTTCTTTGCACTCTCGCCGTTTTCTGCGACGCGTCTTGCTTGACGCAGCGCTAATGCCGCGTTGACGCGCGCTAAGGCTTGCGGCTCTAGTAATGCAAATGCGCCAAAAAATCGGCCGATTAGTGGGCTTGATTCGGTGAGTCGAAACGGCACATAGATCTGTTGGCGGGTAGGAAAAGCGCGATCCGGGCCGAGCACACCAATGACAGTGCGGGGTGTGCCGTCGACAATAATTTCCAGGCCGATAACATCAGCGCGCGCGCCAAAGTCGCTGCGCCACAGTTTGTCGCCAATAATTGTTGCTCCAGCAATGCCGCCATCACCGGTCGTGCTGTTGGCAAAATCCTCAGCGGTAAAATCACGCCCCAGCGCCATGCGCCAACCCAGCTTGCTAAAGATGGCGCCGTCGATCCAGACGCCTTCCACATTGAATGCGCGCGCCGCTTGGTCATTGCCGGTATGGACATTGAATGCGGCTGGCCGGACTAGGCTCAAATCACTAAGCTCGCGCACATTGCTTTGCTTCAGCGCCAAACCGTCGCGTCCACGTAAGCCTTGGACGCCGCCATTATTGAACTCGCCCACGGTATGCAAAGCCTTCGGAATCACTGTGCCGTCGTTTTTATACAGCGCAGCGCCCATGCCAATCGCAAAGATGCACGCGGCAAGACCGGCAGCCAAGATCACTACTGCAAGCAAAGAGTTGAGCTTATTGCGCGTGGTGATGCGCACGCTTTCCTTCAAGATTTCGATCAATGCAGTCATATCAATGGCATCGCTTAAGGTGCAACTGAAGCGCGATTGGCCCGCTAGGCTTTAGCACGCGATTGGCCCGCTAGGCTTTAGCACGCATTTTTTCTAAACGCTCATCTTCTTCGGCACGCAGGCGGTGCAGCGTTTGCTCATCCACAATACGGCCGTCAAACATGTGTATTTTACGGTCGGCAAAATCGGCGTAGCGCGGGTCGTGCGTCACCATGCAAATCGTGGCACCGCCAGAGTGCAATTCTTGTAATAGGCCCATCACTTGTTCGCCGTTTTTGCTGTCCAAATTGCCGGTTGGCTCATCTGCCAAAAGGATGGACGGCTCACCCACCAGTGCGCGTGCGACGGCAACACGCTGTTGCTGCCCGCCAGAAAGTTGGCTTGGGAAGTGTTTGATTCGATGCCCCATGCCGACACGCTCCAGCGCATTCAAAGCGCGCTCGCGCCGCTCGGCTTTTCCTACACCGGGGCGATAGGTTAGCGGTAGCTCAACATTCTCAAACACGCTCAAATCACCAATCAAATTGAACGCCTGAAATACAAAGCCAATTTCTTTGTTACGAATGCGTGCGCGATCGTTCGGTTTTAGCGCCTCAGCGTTGCTGCCATTGAGCTGATAGGTGCCACCGGTCGGCGTATCCAATAGCCCCAGCAGGGACAGCAAAGTCGATTTGCCGCAGCCCGAAGGACCGGAAATTGACACGTATTCGCCTTTGGCGATGCTCAGGTGCACCTCGCTTAATGCATGCGTTTCAATTTCGTCAGCATAAAATATTTTGCTCAAATTACTTAATTGAATCAATGGCATAGGGTGTCCAGTGTGGTTCTAAAGTGGGCCGGTCAAAAATAACGGTTATACAAAAACTATTTCAAGCGTACGCGTTGAAAGCGATCATAGTCTGAGGTGTCTGACAAAATAACTTGATCGCCGACGTTTAAGCCGCTGGTAACTTCAATCACGCTGACCGACGCCCGACCTAAGCGCACTTGCGTGCGATCCGCTTGGCTAAGGTCGGCTTTGCGCAACTTGAAAAGGCTAATGGTGCTCTGGGGCTGGCCTGTTGCCGGGCGGCCAACATACAAAACGTCGCTTAAGCTGGCAATTTCAATCACGCCATCGACCGATAAATCCGGGCGCGCACCGACAGGAAGATCGCCGGTAAGCTCGATATCCACCTGCACCGTTCCGGCCTGTACAGCGGGATCAATGCGCGCCACGGTGCCGCTAACAATGCCATTGCGCGTATCGATTTTGGCGATTAAGCCGATGCTAATATCCTTGGCCTGGGTTTCCGGCACTTTCAACTGTGCCATCAGCAAATCGGGCCTAGCAACCCGCGCAATATTAAGGCCAGCAGAAACCTGCTGTCCTTCTTCCACCGCAATTTGCTGTAACACACCCGCAATTCCGGCCTTCACCTGCAAAGCATCAGCCTGACGTAGCCGCAATTGCAGCGTGTTATCAAGCTGAGCCAAACGCGCCCTGGATGCGGCAAGCTGCGCATCAATGGTGCGCGCGAAGTTTTGCATGCGCTCAAGTTCAATCTGAACTTTCAGCTTCAATTGATCGCGGTTCAACTCGGTGCGCTTGTAGGTAATCGCTGGAATAACGCCTTTTTCGACCAGGTCTTTCTCCGCTTCCGCCTGCAAATTCGCGGAAGCCAAATCTGCCCCCACTTGCGCTGCACCCGCGCGCTGATCCAACAGCTGACTGTTAAGCTGGGTTTGCTGTGCCGATAAATCTGCCCGTGCCGCAGTAACTGCAGCGCGTGCGGCCAGCAGGGCGTCTTGCACTTCTGGATTGCTAAGCTCCAAAATTACGCTATCAGCCTGCACAATTGCGCCGGGTTTAAGCACAATGCGCTCGACCCTGGCGGCAGTTTCGGCACTGATCCAGCGGATCGATTTCGGCACCAGCGTGCCCGGCCCGCGCACTTCAATCGTTAGCGCACCGCGTTTGACGGTATCGGTCCAAACCGCTGATTTTTCCAGCGTCGGTGCAGCGGGCTCCATTCGCCACAGGGCGTATGCAGCAATGGCAACTAAAATGCCGACCACCGTGCCTATGATTAGGCGCTTGCGGCGGCGGATTTTTGCGAATTCAGGTCTAGAGATGTCCATAGGGTGACGGTGTTGCAAAAACCACGCCAGAGCTACAGCGCCATATAAAACAAAGACTTAGCTTTCCAATTTAGATTAAATAGTGGCTAAGTTGGGAATGTGTTCGGAATTGGGAAAGTACGCCGATGGGCTTTGCAGTTCGTTAGCTTTGGCAAATGTCCAGCCGCACTCACTCAAATCCGTCCTGAAAATTGATATCCGGGTTGAACAGAGCGGCGCGCACAAATACCAGCCGGTTTGAGCCACCGGGCTCCGCTATGACCACGGCAACCAGGGCTTGACCGTCTGGGCTGGTCCAATGATCATCCCCGGTAAAATCCTGCTCAAGGCCATCGAGCGGTCGGACCAAGGCGGTGCGCCGCAGCACTTCGATAACCGGAATCGACTGCCCGCCGCCACTGCTTGACGCCTGTACGATCGAGCCTGGCCCCAGTAAACGTTCCGGTATACGGTTTGGCCGCAGGCGCCAAAGACCTATTTCACGCACATTGGTGCTGAGGTTTTGAATTTCTGCGAGCAAAGAAACATCGCCGTTGGCAAATACCGATGTCAGCGCAAAAGCGCTAAAGATCCAGCCCGGCTGCGGCGCAAACGCGGCATCGTTAAGAATCGCCAACCGGTCGATTTGCCCCGCTGCGCTGACACGCCACAGACCCTCGCGTTCGTCGGTGCCGGCTATCGTTTCAATACGGGCGGTGATCAGCGCAAAGTTTCCGGCGGCTTGGGGCGCCCAATCGCCAAATTCCGTGAGTTGCGAGGTATTGACAAAACGGTAGCCCGGCACATTCGGGCCATACTGCCCCTCAGCGCCCTGTAGAGCGAGCGTTTTAGTGCGCGTACCGTCGTGCAAAAACAGGCCTTTGAAGAAGCCCGCGTCAGCTGCACCGGAATAGCGGCCTTCTGCGCCATAAAACACGGTGCCTGCATTTCCGGGCGCGATCGTTTTATGAAAGCCGGTAAAAAATGCCGCGCCCAAACCCGGGCCGAAATCATTGACGGCGCTTTGCAAAGCTAATTTGATTGGCGCGCCTTGGCAAAAGCGAAATAAGCCCTCAGAACGTGGGCCGACCGACACTGCCTGAGCGGTGGCTGCAGCGTACACCTCGCTCTGCTGGGAGCTGGCAACGGCTTGGTAGGTGGTGAAACGGTCCGGGGCTGGAAACACCCCAGGTGCATATGCCGGGTTGCTGC
>JBBQBR010000124.1:0-6978 GCA_038317875.1 Lysobacterales bacterium | reverse complement strand
GATACAGTGCGGCGATATCGTCCAATAGGGCGTTGATGTCCGTGCAAGTCAGCACTGGGTCGGGCATTTTGACGACGCCAGTGAAGCGGTCAATAAATTCGCTGAGCGCACTGGCGCGCCGTTTCGCCGCGTCGATTGCGGTGGCGAAGTCGTCCCGATCACTGCTTTGAATTTGCGGCGCGTAATACAGCAGGGAGTCTAAAACCGAGCCCGTGACAGCAACGGTATTGTTCACCTCGTGTGCCAGCACGCGCACCAATTTTTCATAGGTGGCTTTTTCCGAACGCTTAAGTTCGGCGGTAATCTCGTCAATCAGTAGAAACTGCCGGGCGAAACCGCGATCAATAAATTGCTTGCGCTGCGCGCGAAACGTTCTGCCCTCTTGATCGGTAATCAGCGTTGCGATGTCCAGCGGCAGCGCGTCCACTTGGCTTAGAAAATCCAACTTGCAGCGGCGCAACTGGACGTCCGCTAAGCTTTGTTCGGCGCTTGTAGGAGCTGCCGCAAACTCCCCCGCATCTTCTAGCCAATGCGAAATCCCTTGCCCGACCGCGGCCCGCAGGCCTAGCAATTCATTCGCGCTGGCATTTAGTAGGCTAATGCGCAGATCAAAATCGAAAACCACCACCGCGCTGGGGGTGGCCTCAAGCATGCTTTGCAGAAAGCCGCGTTGTTCGCCTAGATGCAGGCGTTCTTGGTAAAGCTCGCCCAATAGCGCGTTGAACGCGTCCACCAGTGCGCCCAGTTCAGGATTACGCTCCTGCTTGAGCCGGGTTGCGTAATTTTTCTCTTGCAGCAATTCCTTTAGCTGCTGCGCGTACTGCATGGGCTGCATGACGCGGTTAATCAACACGACGCCAAGTACAAAGCTAGCTAACAAACCCGCTTCGACCGCCAACACCCATACCAGCTGATTGCGCAATAGGAAAAACATCAGCACCAACACCGCCAAATGCAGCACACTCAAATACAGCATTCCGCGCGTGCGCAAGCTCATTTAGGACTTGCCTATCCCATCACTATCCGCACCCGCCAATTGGCTATCCGCCTTGACTAGACCATGCCTTTCCAGCCGCCGATATAGCGTGGTGCGGCTAATGCCAAGCGCCTTAGCAACCCGGGAAATATTGCCTTGATGCTGGGCAAACGCTTTTTCAATCATTTGCCGCTCAACTTGATCGATGGTGCGGCCATGGGTTTCGATGCCGTGGGTTTCGACGATTCCAGCATTGGAAACAGCACTAACGCTGCCATCGATATCTTGCGCGGCAATGAAATCGCTTTGTTCAAGCAGGGCTTTTCCCGCCAGTAACAATGTGCGTTCTAACGCCTGTTTTAGCTGGCGAATATTGCCGGGCCACGGCTGTGCGCAAAGCCACGCTAAGGCATTCGGCGTGATCTCAACCCTGCCCAATCCATACTCATTGGCCAATTGGCGAATCAACTGGGTAGCGATCAACACGATATCACTTTTACGTTCGCGCAATGGCGGCAATCGAATCGTAATTAGGTTGAGGCGATAGAATAAATCTTCCCGGAAATCACCCTGCGCCACTGACTGCGCCAGCTCGCGATTACTGGCCGATACGATGCGCACATCGGCCAGTTCGCTGCGGCTGGAACCCACCGCTGTGAAGCTTTGATCCTGCAGCACGCGCAGCAATTTGGCTTGATCGCCGCGCGGCAGTTCGCCGATTTCATCCAGGAACAAGGTGCTGGCGTTCGCGCTGGCAAAATGGCCTTTGCGGTCGGTTTTGGCATCGGTAAACGCGCCTTTGACGTGGCCAAACATTTCGCTTTCAAACAAACTTGAAGTGATTGCGCCCATATTGATCTTGACCATCGGCTTTGCCGCGCGCGAACTGTTGCGATGGATCGCCTCGGCAATCAGCTCTTTACCCGTGCCGCTTTCGCCCAAAATCAACACCGCGGCACGCGTATTCGCAACGCGCCCCACAGTTGCCAACACTTTCAAAAGTTCGGCGTGCTCACCAATGATGCCGGTGAAATCATATTGGCGATCCAAACTTAAGCGATCTAGATGCACTCGGGGCGCGCTGAACTGCAAGGTGTTATCAATGAGTTGCACCAACTGCGCGTTGTGCCAAGGCTTGGTGAAAAAATCCGCAGCACCCAGTTTGACCGCCTTGACCGCGAGCTCAATCGAACCCCAGGCGGTCATCAAGAGCACCGGCAGCGCCGGATGTTGCGCGCGGATTTTAACCAGCAGTGCCAAACCTTCCGCGCCGCTTGTTTGCTGGGAAAAGTTCATATCCTGCAAAACCAAATCCACCGGCTGCTGCTGCAACAACGCCAGCGCCCGCTCCGGGTCATCGCACTTGAGCGTCTCAAAACCCGACTGCTTGAGCAATAGCGCCAACGACACCAACACCGTGGCGTCGTCGTCTAGAATTAGTATGCGCGGTTTCATGCTCATCGCGCTTTCCAAAATCCGCGATTACGCATAGCGCAGCGCCGCCGTCGGGGTCATGCGGCTGGCTCGCCACGCGGGATACAGCGCGCAAACTGTCGATAGCAGTAGCAGCAGCGCCATCGAAATTGTTAGCGCAAGCGTAAAGACGGTCCAGTTGAGTTGCGCGCCCAATGCACCAGTAATGGGTAGCTGTACCAGCAGCACGGCACCTATGGTGATCGCAAGCGAGGTCAAAATAAGTTGCTCGATGATAATCTGCGCATAGATCCAGCGCGCACTGGCGCCCACGGCACGACGCAGGCCGATTTCAGGAATGCGCAGCGTGGTGTTTTGCCAAAGTACGCCAAACAAACCGAAGGCAACCATCAGCAATAAGAAAGTGGCAATAACAGCAAGCACAATCAGCGGGATCAAGTCAGTTGACAGCATATTCTCACGCAATGCGCTTAAAGGTGCGACGCGATAGCCCCAGTTACTGCGAATCAGTTTCAGCTGCTGATTGAGTTTAACTTCGAATATACGCGGCGTACCGGCTTTGAGCTTCAGTAATATCGTGTTTGGCAGCCACTTGGCGTCGCCGTCAAAGCGGGTAAACGTAAACGGCACGGGGGACATATATTCTCCTTGATTGCGAAAATCCTCAAACACGCCCACCACACGCAGCATCTTGTCTTTGGCCTCCTCCACGTTGTCAGCAGCCATGTTCTCACCGGGCTTGTTCGGGCTGATCAACTGACCCAGCGGGTCTAAATTGGGAAACATCTGCCGCGCGAATTCGCTGTTAATCACCGCTGCGGTATAGCCAGTGTCGTCATCACGCGGGTCGAACCAACGGCCTTTTAGAATGCGCATATCCAGGGTCGGGAAAAACGCGTCACTCACCCCCATGACGTTACTGAGCTGGGCTTGCTTACTTTCCGGCAGGTAAAACTCGGAACTCCACCTTGAGCGTGTGTAGGGCAGATAGTCGGCAAAAGCGACGCCTTCCACTTCCGGCATTGCGCTTAACGCACGGGAAAAGTCCTGAAATCGCTGTGCCACCGCAGCGCGCTTGGCATTATCCAATTCTTTGCCGATTAATTCATTCGCTGCATCTTCCGGTATCTCCAGTTCAACGAACCACACATTGGCGTGCGCAAAGCCCACCGGCAAGTGATAAAGCTGGTAGTAGCGCACCGCAAATGCAGTCACAGCAAAAACAATCAAAAACGCCAGCAGTAGTTCCAAGCTCAACATCAAGTTTCTGGATTTACGTTTCCAAATCGGTTTAAACATGTGCATAAACATTAGATCGCTCCTTTTAACGCAAGCACGGGTGCAAGCCGCGACATTTTCCAAGCAGGCACTACACCAGACAGCAGTCCAAAAATAATCGTCAACGCCAAGCCGCAGGCAAAGACCGAAAAATTGATGTTGACCTGCAAATAGGGAATCAGGCCGGAGGCGCCAATCCACACCAAAACTGCCTTCGCCAGCAACAGCGCCAGGGCGCCACCCAGCAAAGACAACAACACATTTTCAATCACTAGCTGCAGCACCAGCTGATTACTTGATGCACCGAACGCTTTGCGCACGCCTATTTCAATACCGCGCTCCATGATCCGCCCAATATTAAGGTTGATTAGGTTAAGCGCCGGCAAGAGCATGAAAAGCAGCATCATCACAGCGATTATCAACAGCAAGGTGCCAGCACCGGAATCCGCGATATAGCGATGCTCAAGCAATGCCCGCGCGAAAAGGTCAAGCTTGGTATCGGCGAATAGGTAAGCGTGCTGCCAGCGCTTTGGATCTTCCGCCACGATATCCGGTGCCACGGTCAATATTTCCGCCTGTATCGCAGGAATATCAGCGGCCGACTTTGCCAACAGCAACGCGCCAAATATACCGCGGATTTGATTTTGATAGTCGCTTGAGGGCTGGGTGGTGAGCGGCATCCAAATATCAGCAAAGGAATTGACGTGCATCACGTCCTCAACCACGCCAATGATCTGAAATTGTTGACCCGACACATTGAGCGATTGCCCAACCGCCTTTTCATTCGCGAAAAATTTGACGGCAGAGCTTTGATTAAGCACCGCAACGAATTTGCCCTGCGCCACATCCTCAGCATTGAGGACGCGGCCATCCAGAACCACGAAATCCAAAATCTGCCAATACGGGGCGTCGGTATAACGCATCTGCAGCTCACTGACCTGCTGGCCGTGATAGACAGAAACCGGGGCCGGGAAGGTCATAGCAGCAATGCTTTCAATACTTCGCATTGGGCGCAGGTAGCGATCAATCGTCTTAAAACCTAAAGGGCTGTTTTGATCCGTGTTTTCGCCCGTCAAAACCAAACTCCATACCTGCAAAAACCGATCGCTTTTGCCTTCCACGCCGGTTGGATAAAAAACGTTTTGCAATAGCGCCGTGATCACCATGAGCACCACCAAGGTCAGGGTGATGCAGGCCAAATTAATCGCGGTGTAAAGCTTGCGCCGCGTGTAGACATTGTACGTCGTTATTAGGTAGTTCCTTAATATATTCATCAGGCCACCAACTGACCGTCAAACACACGTATGCTGCGATGGCAACGCTTTGCCGCATTCGCATCGTGGGTCACCATAATCACGGTAGTGCCGGCTTGATTGAGCTCCAACAGATGTTCCATCACCTCGTTGCCCATCTGGCTATCCAGATTCCCAGTAGGCTCATCCGCCAATAAGATCTGTGGGCGCCCGACCATCGCGCGTGCAATCGCCACGCGTTGTTGCTGCCCACCGGAAAGCTCGTTCGGATAGTGTTCCATGCGCGCACTTAAGCCCACGCGTTCCAGTGCCGCCTTCGCCAATTCGCGCCGATTTTTATCTGCACCAGCACGGTAGAGCAGCGGCAATTCGACGTTATCAATCACGCGCAGATCGCCGATCAAATGAAAGCTTTGAAAAATAAACCCGAAGGTCTCGTTGCGCATTTTCGCAACGTCTTTATCCCGATACGATTTGACCTCGGCACCGTCAATAAAAATTTTCCCACTACCGGGCTGGTCCAATAAACCAATCAGGTTTAGCAAGGTAGATTTGCCACAGCCGCTGGGGCCCATAATCGCGACAAATTCGCCCTTGCGCACGTGCAAGTGAATGCCTGACAGCGCCAAGGTTTGCATTTTATCGGTTTGATAGGTTTTGCTTATGTTTTCTAGCTTGATCATTGAGTTGGCCCTTTGCTTAAATCGAAGATTATTTGTTCGTTTACTAATTTGATTGCTGTTAGTTAGGCGCGCCTATTCACGCAGCCGAATTTGCGCTAAATGTTTATAGCGACTGACATCTGAAACAATTATGCGATCATCTACGACGGCACCCGCACGCACTTCGACGGCATCACCATCGCTTAAACCGAAATCCAGCGTGCGCTTTTCCGCCACCGCATTTGCGATCACAAATACCTCTTGGCGCCCTTGACCATTGATGGCTGGGCCCAGATCCGCAAGCAACACATTCGCCTTTTCTTCGGTGATGACGTGCACATCCACCCGCAACTGATTGCGCAACATGGCGTGGTTCGGCTCGGCAAGGTCGATCAGTAGTTTGAGCGAGCCGTTTTGAATCGCGGGCAAAATAATATGCACCTGACCGGGCAAATCCAGCCCGCTGTAAAGCACGCGCACGCGCTGCCCGGCGCTCAAATAGCGTGCGTAAAAATCCGACACCGAGGCTTCGACGCGGAAATTTCGCAGCTCGCTTACTTTCGCCAGCATTTGCCCACTAGCAAGGCTGGCGCCTTCATCGGCCATCAGCCACGTCAACATCCCGGCAATCGGCGCGCGCACTTTAGTTTCAGCGGCCAGTTGCTGACTTTGTTCGCGTTGCTTTTGCAAAATTGCACGCTGCAAACGCACGCCTTCGATGGTCGTTTCCGAGACGCGCCGGGTATCGACGACCGCCTCGTGGTGTTGACGCAGCTGCACCTCAAGTTTGCGCACGGTAAGTTCAGCAGCCGCCAGTTCCGAGGCAGAGGTCGCACCTATGGCGCGCATTTTTTTGTGCCGTTCAACCAGCATCTTGGCACTTTCTAAATCCAGGCCGAAAAGCTCGATCTCGCTCGCTAAAGTCTTAAGCTTTTGACCAAGCTCTAAGTTTAAGCGCGTGGCCAAATTTTCCTGCTGATCGAGTTGCTCTTGCAAGTTATCAAGCACTAAACGCACCGCGCTATCGTCCAATTCCAGCAATAGCTGCCCAGCCTTGACCTCCTGCCCGGCCTTGGCAAGCACGCGCACGATGCGCGTTTGTGTAGGCGCAGAAACCTGCTCTTCATGCACCGGAATCACCACGCCCGAGGCATTGATGGTGTTGCTGATTGCGCCACGCCGCAGCACGCTCACCTTATGCTCGGAAATAGCCAAACTGGGTCGCAACCAGCGGTTTAAACCCCAAACACCGGCGCAAAACAACAGCACCAAAGCCGACGCGATCACGAGTTTGTTACGCGTACCGGCGCGGACAGATTCTGGGCTGAGTGCTTGATCCATGGATATTGCAAATGTGTCGGTAGAAGTCACCGAC
>JBBQBR010000123.1:0-6994 GCA_038317875.1 Lysobacterales bacterium | reverse complement strand
AAGCTGCGCAAGCTGGTTGACGCCGCTCTGCGAAGCGCTCAAAAAGGCGCTTTTGCAAGAGAGCGTGATCCACGTCGATGAAACCGCTTTACCGCTGCTGCATCCGCTAAAAGCCATCAACGCCAGAGCTTGGGTATACGTCGGTGGCGGTGGCAAATTGCTGCGAAAATTCCGATCCGTTCGCTTTGGTCGAGGCTACGCGCGGTGCGGTGTTAAAGGCTGGCGCGCTGGACAATTTTTCGATTATTGCATTGCGCTTGGATGGCTGAATAGGGCCTTTCTATTTGCAGCCCTTGCGGTGATTAATCGCAAGCGCTACCATTCGTGGCTACTTGAGTTATAACGGAGCCTGGCATGAGCACTGAATTTTTGACTATCCGCGCGATCGGAAATTCCAGCGGCGTCGTGCTGCCTAAAGAGCTGTTGGATTCACTGAATTTGGCGCAGGGTGATCGGCTATTCGTTACCCGCGTCCAGGACGGCATAACCATGCGGCCGTTCGATGATATTTTTGCCAAGCAGATGACGTTGGCGCGCGAAATTATGCGTAAAGATCGCGCGATCTTGCGTGAACTAGCGAAATGAGCACTGTATGGCAGTGGGTTACGTTGGACACGGCGCTTGCGGTTCACGAAGAACAGCTGCTTCAGCACGGCGGTGGCGCTGGCATACGCGATCAGTCGCTGTTGGAATCAGCATTAGCGCGTCCGCAGCAAATGGCCGCATATACGGAATCGAGTGTGCATGAACTGGCGGCAGCTTATGCCTTTGGCATTGCACGAAACCGTCCTTTTATCGACGGAAATAAGCGTACGGCTTGGATTGTCGCGCGTCTATTTTTGCTTTTACATGGATTTGACCGCACTGCAGACGATGCCGAGTGCTATATCAATATGCTTAATTTGGCTGCTGGAAACACGACTCAAGAGGATTTCGCCGATTGGTTGAAAAATAATACGGCGCCATTGAGCTAGCATCCGTAAATGGCTGCAAGCAGATTCAGCATCGAACGCGTTCTCTTGCCGTGTAAAAAGTCTGTGTACGATTGCTGCAACTTGCTAGCTCAGCGCATTCTCATTCAATCAACAAAGATTCCACAACCGCTTGCGTGCCGACCAATTCCACGCGTATTGCAGCCACCGCGCGTCGGGCTTTTTCGCGGGCGCTAAAAAGGCTGTCGCCGCGTGCTAAAGCTACGCCTAAGCGGCGCTTGCCGGATACGTTAGGCTTGCCGAATAGGCGCAAGTCCGTGTCGGGCTCGCTCAGCGCACGATTCAGGCCATAAAACGTGGGTGCGTGGCCTTCGCCTTCTGCTAGCAGTGCGGCGGAAGCGCTTGCGCCAAGTTGCCGGATTGCCGGAATCGGTAGGCCCATGATGGCGCGCAGGTGCAGCTCAAACTGCGATAAGTTTTGCGAGATCAAGGTAACTAGGCCGGTGTCGTGCGGACGCGGTGACACCTCGGAAAACACGACCTCGTCGCCGCGCACAAAAAACTCCACACCAAATACGCCTGCGCCACCAAGATTGTCAGTGATCGCCTTTGCGATGTCCTGAGCGCGGCTGAGTGCTTGCGCACTCATCGGTTGAGGTTGCCAAGACTCGCGATAGTCGCCGTCTTCTTGGAAATGCCCGATCGGCTCACAAAAACGGGTGCCTCCTGGGTGGCGAATCGTTAACAGCGTAATCTCAAAATCAAATGGCACAAATGCTTCGACCATGATGCGCATCGCTACGTTTGTGCCGGTGCTGGCGCGTCCTCCTGATTGCGCGTAATCCCAAGCGGGGTCTATTTGTGCCGCTGTGCGCACAACACTTTGGCCTTTCCCTGAGCTGCTCATCAGCGGCTTAACCACACAAGGCAAACCAAGCGTGGCGATTGCTCGGTGAAATTCAGCTCGTGTGTCGACAAACTCGAATTTTGACGTCGCCAGCCCCAATTCCTCCGCTGCCAAGCGCCGTATGCCTTCGCGGTCCATGGTCAGTTGTGTCGCCCTAGCGGTAGGCACGACGCGCAGCACGCGGCCATCTTTCCAGGTGCGGCCTTCAAACTCTATTAAGGTTTGCGTATGGATCGCCTCGATTTCCGGCACCACCCAATCTGGCTGCTCGGATTCCAGCACTGCGCGTAAGCTTGTGGCATCCAGCATATTAATAACGTGCGCCCGATGTGCAACCTGCATCGCAGGTGCGCTGGCGTAACGATCCACCGCAATCACTTCAACGCCCAGGCGCTGTGCGGCGATGGTCAATTCTTTGCCAAGTTCGCCCGCGCCAAGCAGCATTATTTTTTGTGCGCTAGCGGTTTGCGCGGTGCCGAATGCGCTATCTGCAGCGGGCGCGTTTGCAATTTCGGGGGTTGCGGGCATCGATAATTCCTAGCAATAAATTTAGGGGCGGTACAAATGGTAAAGCTCGATCAGCGAAAAATCATACTTGGTGGCGTATCTATAGAGCCAGGCTTTTAATCAACTGCACGCACATGTCGTTTGCTTCAAACCTTCAGCAATGCTTTTTTAAAGATCGCGGTGTGACTGACTTTTGGCACCTGCGCACGATATTTTTTGGCGTTCTAATGCTAATTCTTCCGCAATTTGGGTTCGCAGAAGAAGAAAATCCTGCCATACCCGCAGCACCTGCGTTACAGTCGTTGACTTTAGAACAGGCAGTCAAGCGCGTAACGCGGCAAAGTGGGGGTAAGATACTGTCAGCCCGTCGAATTCAGACTCGGAAGGGGCCAATGTTCAGAATTAAAGTTCTTACTCGCACTGGGCGCGTTCGCGTGGTACAAATTGCAGAGTTTGAACCACCAACAATTCCTAATTGATTCGCTTTGTAAAAGCAAAACAAATGACCAAAGGTGAGTAAATGCGTGTACTAATCGTCGAAGATGAAGCCCCACTCCGGGAAACGCTGGCAGCACGGATGCAGCGTGAAGGTTTTGCGGTAGACACCGCATGCGATGGCGAAGAAGCAATTTACATGGGGCGTGAAGTGCCTTTTGATATTGTTATCGTCGACCTCGGCTTGCCTAGAATGTCGGGTATCGAAGTCGTTAAGAAGTTGCGGGAGCTGCAAAAGCGCTATCCGATCTTGATTCTGACTGCGCGTTCCAGCTGGCAAGATAAAGTTGAAGGCCTGAAAAGTGGTGCTGACGACTATCTGGTCAAGCCTTTTCATATTGAAGAATTGCTTGCACGCGTCAACGCCTTGGTGCGTCGCTCAGCAGGTTGGAGCAAACCGGTGCTGGAATGCGGTCCGGTTGCGATGGATACCACCGCACAAACCGTTGCTATCAACGGCCAAGTAATTGATTTGACTAGCTACGAATACAAGGTTCTTGAGTATTTAATGCTGCACGCTGGCGAGTTGGTGAGCAAAGGTGACTTGACCGAGCATATCTATGAGCAAGATTTTGACCGTGACAGCAACGTGATTGAGGTCTTCATTGGCCGCTTGCGTAAAAAGCTGGATAACGACGGCACCTTAAAGCCTATCGAAACTGTGCGTGGCCGTGGCTATCGTTTCGCGATTCCGCGAACGCCATAGTTTGAGGCCGATCAGCCGCACGCATAAACATGCGTCGATAAAGTCACGGGATTAAGGCTGTGGCGTCGGCTCAGGAATCTGGCTCTGCTAAAGAGCACAGTGAAAAAAAAAGAACTACGGGTCGGCCTGCGCTGGCCCGTAGTTTTTTGAGTGCGCGTACCCCTGCGATTACGACCCGCTTAATTTTCGCGAGCGCACTGGCGCTGTCGGCGTTTTTAACATTGACCGGTTGGGCGCTGGATCGCGCTTTCGAGCGCAGTGCGGTCAAAGCGATTCAGTTGCGCCTGCAGGGGTATTTCTATTCCCTGCTGCAAGAGAGTGATGTCAACGTAAAAGGCAAACTGTTGCTATCAGATCGCATGCCGCAAGCCGATTTTGATCGCCCGGCCTCGGGTTTATATGCCGGTGTGCGTGGCCCCGACTTCTATTGGCTGTCCCCAAGCGCATTGGGTCGTGAAATGCCTTTCACAGAAACGCTAACGCCGGGGGAGTTTTCCTTTAACGGGCCGGTCGCTACCGAAGCGATTGGCAATATGTACGTGTTTAGTGCGGGTGTAACGTTTGAAAACAATGTGCCAAACAATGTGCCAAACAATGGGCCAAACAATGGGCCAAACAATGGGCCCAACAAGGCGGCAAGCGACGCACCGGCGCCGACTTTTACTTTTTATGTTGCTGAAACGGAGCGATCCTTATTGCAGCAAAAGGCGGCTTTCCGCAGCACCTTAACGCGCTATTTGGGTGGCTTCGGACTATTGCTGCTGTTTGTGCAGGGTTTATTACTGCGCCTGAGCTTAAATCCACTGCGCCACGTCGCCAAAGAATTGGCCGAGGTCGAACGCGGCACCGCTGAGGAATTGATTGGGCCTTATCCTTCTGAACTTGCTGGTTTGACCAGTAGCTTGAATCGCGTGATTGGCGCGGAGCGCGACAACCTGAAACGCTACCGCAACACGCTCGGCGATTTGGCACACAGCCTTAAAACGCCGCTAGCGGTGATGCGTGGGCTGCTTGATAGCGAACCGGAAAAAGCGCAGTTGATCGCAGGCACGGAAGAGCAAATTCGGCGCATGAATGAAATTGTGGCCTACCAATTGGCGCGCGCCGCGTCCAGTGGGCACCAAACCTTTGCTGCCCCAATGGCGATTGATAAAAACGCCGAAGAAATCGTGCAGAGTTTGGAAAAAGTTTATGCCGTAAAAGGCGTGCTGTGTGAGTTTGAACTGGACGAAGCCGCACGTTTTCACGGCGAATTGGGTGACGTGATGGAGGTTTTGGGCAATCTTTTAGACAACGGCTTCAAATGGGCGAAATCCCGCGTGGTGCTGACCACACGCCAAATCGGCAATGCCAAATCACGCCGTATGGGCCTAGAAATTTGCGTCGAAGATGATGGCCCGGGCATTCCCGAAGCAAAAATGCAAGATATGCTCAAACGCGGCGTGCGCGGCGATGAGCGCGTACACGGCCACGGCATCGGGCTTTCAACCGTCAGCAATGTGATGGAAAGCTACCAAGGTCAGCTCAATATAGATCGCTCGCCCGAATTGGGCGGCGCTCGATTTAGTGCGGTGTTTCCGCCGCTTTAGGTTGAAGTTTTGGGTCGGTATACGAATGAAGTTTGCCGCGCATACCGACTTTTACGGCGAATTGGTTTTCTGAAGACTTCGTTGAGTTCAGCCTGCGGCTTTATACTTCCGGCATTAGTTTCTTAAAGTTACCACTCATGTCTACTGACGATTTAGCGCCCATCGCCCCAAAAAAGCTTTACATCAAAACCCACGGTTGCCAAATGAACGAGTATGACTCGGGAAAAATGGCGGATGTTTTGGGTGCCAGCCACGGCATGGTGTTGACCGAAAATGAGCTGGAAGCCGACGTAATCTTGATCAACACCTGCTCGATACGCGAAAAGGCGCAAGAAAAAGTGTTTTCGCAGCTTGGGCGCTGGCGCAAAATTAAAGCCGCCAATCCCGCCGTCGTGATTGGCGTCGGCGGCTGCGTGGCCAGCCAAGAAGGCGAGGGCATTATCAAGCGCGCGCCGTATGTGGATTTGGTGTTCGGCCCGCAAACCTTGCACCGATTGCCACAAATGCTGGATCAAACGCGCGCCACGCATAAACCCGCGATTGATATTAGTTTTCCAGAAATTGAAAAATTCGACGCACTGCCAGCGGCAAAAGTGGAGGGCGTAACCGCGTTGGTGTCGATCATGGAAGGCTGCAGCAAGTATTGCAGCTACTGCGTGGTGCCCTACACGCGCGGCGAGGAAGTCTCTAGGCCGTTTGAGCAAGTGATGGCCGAGATCGAGCAATTGGCGCAATCGGGCGTGCGTGAAGTGACCTTGCTTGGGCAAAACGTCAACGCCTATCGTGGCCCGATGGGCGAAGAGGGTAGCGATGGCGATTGCGATTTAGGCCTGCTGATTCAATATATTTCCCGCATACCCGGCATAGGCCGCATTCGCTACACCACCTCGCACCCGAGCGAGTTCAACGATAGTTTGGTGCAGGCTTATGCCGACGTGCCAGAGCTGGCGAATCATTTGCATTTGCCGGTGCAATCGGGTTCGGATCGGGTGTTGCAGGCGATGAAGCGGCCCTACACGGCGCTGGAATTCAAACAGAAAATTCGCAAGCTGCGCAAAGTTCGGCCGGGAATTGCGGTGTCGTCGGATTTTATTGTCGGCTTCCCAGGCGAAACCGATGCCGATTTTGAGGCGACGATGAAGTTGATTGAGGACGTGGTCTTCGATCAAAGCTATAGCTTCATCTATAGCCGCCGCCCCGGTACGCCAGCGGCGAATTTGCCTGATGACGTGACGATGGAAGTGAAAAAGGCGCGACTGCTGCGTTTGCAAACCCGGATCAATGAAATGTCCCAGGAAATCAGCCGCAGTATGCTGGGCACGACCCAGCGCATTTTGGTGAACCGCGCGGCGCGGAAAAATACCGAAGAAATGAGTGGCCGCACCGAAAACAACCGCGTGGTAAATTTTGCCGGCAGCGCGCGCTTGCAGGGCCATTTTGTCGACGTGGTGATTACCGAAACGCGGCCGAATAGTTTGCGTGGGCGGCTGGTTTTGGCGGATGGCGAAGTGGGGCCGGAAGCACCGACTCGTGCGATTGAAAGCGTGCTGCTAGAGGCGTAACTACGGTTATTCGTTGTTACTATGCTGCCTTACTACTGTGCCCTTGGATCCACTCGTGACTTTACTCGCCGTACCAATCCCAGAAAGTCTCTTTGGTTCTTTGCGTAAGGCGCCGCTTGAGCTTGCGCGTGAGATAGGAATCCCGTCCGCTATCGATTGGAAGCCTTTTAGTGCTGATCGTAGACGCTTTACCTTTGGTTTTTTTGGTGTCCCCCGTTATTTTCCGGGCGGAGTGCGCTCAGATTAAGGCGTGACCTAACTTAGCTCACAACTCATACTTGCGCCAAAGATCGCAC
>JBBQBR010000122.1:0-7009 GCA_038317875.1 Lysobacterales bacterium | reverse complement strand
CGGCAGGTTGAGCCGTTTTGCCATTTCCAAATAAATATAGTCATCGGGCGTCAAATCGTGGTGCACAGCACCCGCCAGCAAAGCATCAAAACTCAAGCTTAGCGACTCAAAGCGCATCGGTAGCGCCTGCACTTCGCGCGCGAGTTGACTGAGCAGCGCCGGGTCTAGATGCTTACGCCGCATCGCATTACAAAGCAGATTGGCAAGTTCCAGTTTGAACAGCACTGGCAGCACAAAAGAAGTTTTGGGTGCCGCCTCAAGCAACTGGTTCGCGGTGCCGCTGGGCTCGTCCGACATCAGCCAAGCGGCAGCGACGGTGCAATCGATAACGACTTCATCGGGAATCGGCTGCATTTAGCGGTGCCCCTCAGCTTTCCAGGTTTGCATATCCAGCTGAGTGATACCGTTCGAACCCATTTCCCGGCGCAAACGCTGAATACTCAAAACCGCCTGCGCGATCTCAGCTGGCCGCGTATCCGCTTGAAAGGGCACCAGACTAGCAACCGGCAACCCATGCCGCGTAATCGTGATTTTTTCACCGGCTACGACTTGGTCGAGCAACTCGCTGAATTTGGTTTTTGCTTCAAAAGCACCCACGGAAATCATCTGCATCGCTCTGACAAGGACTGGTCAACCAGTTTGGGAAGTATAGCGGGCTCAAGCAAAATAAAGCGTTAACCGAATAGAGTTTGACCAAGATCAGTCAAACACAAACGACACCTGCTGTGGCTCGATGCGCCCGGCGTCATGAAAAATGCGCTTGAATTCAGCGCGCGATACGCTGACGTAGCGTTCATTGCCGCCGATTTCGACTTGCGCGCCTTCCGTCAATGCGTGCCCGGCATCGTCCACGCGCACCACCATCGTCGCTTTGCGCCCGGTGTGACAGATCGTTTTTAGCTCGACCATCGAATCGCACCAGGCTAATAAATATTGGCTGCCTTCAAACAGCTCACCGCGAAAATCGGTGCGCAAGCCGTATGCCAACACTGGCACGTCTAGCTTGTCGACAATATCGGTCAACTGCCAAACCTGGGCTTTTTTTAGAAACTGCGCTTCGTCCACTAACAAACAGCTGATGGGGCCAAGTTCTTGGACATTGGCATGTACCAGCGCAAGCAAATCATCGCTGTTGTTGAATGCTAGGGCATTCGACTTCAAACCTATGCGCGATTGCACTACGCCGACGCCATAACGATCGTCCAAGCGCGGCGTTAAAATCAGCGTGCGCATGCCACGCTCGTGATAGTTATGCGCACTTTGCAGCAACATTGTGGTTTTACCGGCATTCATTGCCGAATAGTAAAAGTACAGTTTCGCCATTGCTGCGCGCCCACGATCATAATTCAAGAACGCGCAGTGTAGCCGTCGGCTGTCGTTATCGGAAACTGCACGGCACCGTGCGTTACATCACTGACTGAGTCGTCCTTTCAAAACCATTACGAATAGAATCGTATTTTTTTAGGTGTTTATATTTCGCTGCATTAGCGGTAAAGTTTTGTGCACGATATTCGCTACGAATGTGACCGTAAATGACACGCAAACCAAGCTCAAAGCCCACTGCGGCCGAACTCGCGATACTGACTGTGCTTTGGCAGAGCGGACCAAAACCGGTGCGCGATGTCAATGAACAATTACAGGCGCACAACAATGCCACTGGTTACACCACCACGTTGAAGCTGTTGCAGTTGATGCATGGCAAAGGCTTAGTGATTCGCGATGAAAGCGAGCGCGCGCACATTTATGCGGCAGCAATGCCGAAATCGCAGGTGGAACATCTGATGTTGGGGGATTTGGTTTCACGACTTTTTGGTGGTTCTGCGCAGCGTTTGGTGCTGCAAGCGTTGGGGCAAACGCCGCCCGCAAGCCGCGTTGAGCTAGAGGAAATCCGCGCCATGCTCAATCAGATGGAACAAAATTTATGAGCATTTTTGAATTTCAGCTTGATTTTGAGTTTGGCGTGCAAACGCTGCAAATATTAGGCTGGACGTTGTTGCACTCACTTTGGGTCGGCGCGCTTATTGGCCTAATATTTGGCGCGTTACGGCCCTTAGTGCAAAATAAAATCAGTTTGCGCTACTGGCTAGGCATACTCTGTTTATTTGCATTCGCCGCCATTGAATTTACCCTGTTGTTCAATGCGCTGATTAGCGCGCTGATGCTTGCACCTGTAGCGGCAGCTAATTCTGGCGAAACAATGATTTTGACGACGCTGGGCAGCACCGCTGCTGCGCCCTTTACTGTGCAGTCGAGCGCACCGCCGTTGACTTTTCTGCTTGGATTCCTATGGCTTTTGGGCGTGTGCGTCAGTACTTGGCGATTGATTCGTTCGCATCGCACGCTGCGGCTGCTTGCACTGAATGCGCAAACCGACACCTATTCGGGGCTTCGACGTTTGTGCGAGCCCTTACTTGATTTACTGCATCTGCGTGCGAACGTACGCTTTGCGGTTAGCGAGTTGATAGATGTTCCCTGCGTTATTGGGCTATTCAAGCCTTTGGTGCTTTTACCCGCGGCATTGCTGGCGCGCATGCCACAAGATCAGCTTGAATTGGTACTACTACACGAACTCAGCCACATCAAAAATGGCGATTTGTGGATTAACTCCGCACAAGTCTTGGTCGAAGTGCTGATGTTTTTCCATCCAGTTGTGCATTGGATTAGCGCGGATGTGCGAGCTACACGCGAACGCCGCTGTGATCGCGCGGTACTAAGCTTACGCGCCACACCGGTACGCTATGCCCATGCTTTAGTCAGTTTGGAGGAGTTTCGACACGAATTTCGCGGCCTGGCGTTGGCTGCAACGGGTGGCGAATTAACATCACGCGTGCGGGATATTTTGGCTCCACGCACGCCTAGCGTGACGATCAATACGCGCCGTTCAATGCGCGGCACGGTGTTATTGTCATTGGCGGCAGCCATGGTGCTTGCCGGGGCGGTGTCCAGCGCTTTTATGCAGCAAACGGTAACGGCGCCTGTTGAGCCCGAAAAACAGACCGTTATCGCACCTGATAATTTTATCGACTCAGCAAATGTAATGAATACCGTCGCATCCGGCACTGCCGCTGCAATGACTGACGCGCGGTTAGCGCGCTTTACGCCTTTGGCCAAGCCAGCTCAGTCCAAACTAACAAGTGCCGACGTTACGAGTATCGTCGAAGCGACACCGCAAATGCCTGCACGAAAAGTGCTTTTGCCGCCGCGAAATCTTTTGGCGAAGCAAACACTTGCAACGCATATTTTCGAGCCTATCGCGACGTTTGAGTTGGCGACGTTGGACGCTATCACCATCGAACCGGTTGAATTTGAAACGCCCAAAATCATTGCGCGCGTGCAGCCGGTATTTGCACCAGGAGAAAAGGAGCGCCAAGCCTTTACGCTGAGTTTCAGCCTTAATGCGGCCGGAATTCCCCGACAGATTGTTTTGACTCGCGGCCAGGCATCGAAAAGGCAATTGGTTGCTGCAAAAACGGCCCTTGCGCAGTGGCGTTTTGAGCCGGAGGCCAGCGCAAAATTCGCCGGGAATCGACTTGAGCAGTCATTTTCCTTCCGGGAAGTTAGATCGGACGAATGCACGCCCAGTGTAGGCACGCGAATCTGCCGCTAACTTCAACACTCTATCTTTTATTGACGGGGATAAAGCTGGATACGGCGCAAATTTAGTCCCAAACTGGATTCGCCCATGCAATCTGCAGCGATATCGTGCGTGTTAAAGCGTATAAGCGGACAAATATCGGCTTTATACAAAGTGGTCAACACCACTTCGCCCGGCGCACATTCGGCTACTAGCTGAGCATTTGGCGCTAATAGCTCGACGTATTGCGCGTCTTCCATCAAATAAAGCCCGTCTCGATCCAAGCCTTCAATGGCGATCAAACCGGCAGTTTCGGTGCCGTAGCGAGCATGATTCGAGTTGCTTTGCCTACGCGCAATTATTGCGTCGCGATCATACTGGTTGGAACTTAAAAATTGCGCAATATCATCGGCAGGCTGACCCTGGAATAATTCTGCGCGCGCATACAACAAATGCGCTATTTCAAGCCCGCGCGGGCTAAAAAAATGTCCGACAACCGGCGGCGCCGAGCCTGGCCCGTAGCTATCCAGGCCGAGCAAGTCGCCTATGCCTATCGATTCAAAAGCATTCGATGGTGTAGCGATCAGCGCTTGAGCATCAAACACGGGCAATTTGTGGATATCTAAAAGCGAGCGAATATCGCCGGGTTTAACGCCGTGCGCACCCCAAAGCCCGCGATAAAACTGCATCCGCCAAGCACGGGCGAGCAGGCGTTTAAAGGCTTCATTTTGTGCTTGCCAAATGAAATCGCGACTAATCGTTGCATATTTCGCTAAAAAGGCGTCGCCAACCAAATACGTCCGTCGTAGGGCGGTCGCGTCGAAATAGTCTGCGTAATTTGCTTCCATGGGCTCGCTGCTTTTCACAATTGTCAGCACAGATGCTAGCGCACACACAACAGTTTTTTGGAGCGGCGGGCCGTTAGGGTGCGTTACCGGGGTAGGCAGTGCTAATCTTATTGAACTTCAGTTTGCTAGCAGTGCTTAAAAAGTGGCGCGAAAATTCATGAACAAGTTTTGGATTTGGTTAAACCAACTCGGCTCCCCGCCGAATTTTTGGGCCTGGAGCCAACCTTGGTTGCGTGGCTGTTTGGCATTGGCGTTTATTACCCTAGGCATTGGCCTTTACGGCGGCTTGGTAATGGCACCCGCTGATTACCTGCAGGGCGAAAGTTTTCGCATTATCTATATTCATGTGCCCAGTGCTTGGATGAGCCTGTTTGTGTTCGTGTTTATGGCGATTCAAGGTGCGGCCGCATTAATTTGGCGGATCAAACTATGCGAGATTTTTGTTGTGGCTGCGGCACCCACGGGCGCAGTTTTTACCGCCGTAACGCTTATTACCGGCATGCTGTGGGGCAAACCCACTTGGGGCACGTATTGGAGTTGGGACGCACGTTTAACCTCTGAGCTGGTTTTATTATTTTTATACTTGGGCATCATCGCGCTGTATCACTCCTATTCTGAGCACCGGGCCGGTGCGCGGGCAGCATCAATTTTGGCCCTAATAGGGGTGGTCAACGTGCCGATCATTCATTATTCGGTCGTTTGGTGGAACACCCTGCATCAGGGTTCGACCATTAGCCTCACGGGTGGTAGCAAAATGCATATCAGTATGCTTTGGCCGCTTTTGGTTTTGACACTTGCAACTAAGTTGTATTGGATCGCCGTATTGCTTTTTAAATCGCGTGTGCTGATGCTTAAACTAGAACGCAGCAAAACCTGGGCGCGCAACGCCTTGGCGACCAACGTATGAGCGGGCATTCACAAATATGAGCGGACATTGGCCCTACATCATCGCGGCTTACACAATATGTTTTGTACTCTTCGCTCTAGATTGGTTTGCTTCGGTGATTGAGCTGAAAAATTTGAAGCGCGATTCGATTATGCGCCAGCGTCGGGGTGCCAATCGCCCGGACGCTGACAACCCAAACCCTGGCAATACAAAAGCCGACAATATGCAAGCACGCAATACAGAGTTAGGCAATAAACAAGCGGTCAGAGATCAAAGTGTCAACGATAAGCCGATGGATGCAAGCCAATGAATGAAGCAAGAAAGAAACGCGTCGCCCTGATTGGGCTGCTGGTGCTAGGCGTGGGCAGTGCCACAGCCCTAGCGCTCATGGGTTTCAGTGAAAATCTAAACCACTATTACAGCCCGACTGAAATCAGTGAAGGCAAAGCGGCGAATGCCACACGCGTGCGTTTGGGCGGCTGGGTAAAAGAAGGCAGTTTGCGGCGCCCTAATGCGCAAACCGCCGGTGCAAACGTGCTCAGCGAATTTAAAATGACTGATCGCTTTCGCTGCGTGTCGGTGCGTTTCGATAAGATTTTGCCGGACTTGTTCAAAGAGGGCGAAACGGCCGTTGCTACCGGCGTTATTGGGCCAGATGGCGTGCTGGCCGCCGATGAAGTGCTGGCGAAACACGATGAAAATTACAAGCCGCCCGGCGTCGATGATTACGGCAAAGTTGCGGACCAGCGCGTCGCCGCTGCCGGTGGCAACGTAGTGGATTGCGCACCATGACGCCTGAAATTGGTCAAATTGCACTCATTCTGGCGCTTTGCCTATCGCTCGTGCTTTTCGTCGCACCGATCATCGGTGCGTGGCGCGGCAATACGGCCTTGATGCGTCTGTCCACGCCAGCCGCTTCTGGGCAGTTTGTGTTTGTGGCGCTCGCTTTTAGCCTACTGACGTATGCGTTCATCGCTCAGGATTTTTCCGTCAAATACGTCGCCGACAACTCAAACGCCGAGCTGCCTCTAATTTATCGCTACACCGCAGTTTGGGGCGGGCATGAAGGCTCGAAACTATTGTGGGCCTTAGTGCTGTCTGGTTGGACTTTGGCGGCCGCCGCGTTCTCAAGACATTTGCCTGAAACCCTGCGCGCGCGCGTGTTAGGCACTTTGGGTTTAATCGGCAGCGGCTTCATGGGCTTTCTGGTGTTCACTAGCAACCCTTTTACCCGCTGGTTGCCACCGATGGCCGATGGCAACGATCTGAACCCGCTGCTGCAAGATCCAGGCATGATTATTCACCCGCCCATGCTCTATATGGGTTATGTCGGTATGGCAGTGCCGTTCGCGTTTGCGGTCGCGGCGTTATTGGAAGGCAAAATGGATCGCCAATGGGTACGCTGGAGCCGCCCGTGGACAAATGTTGCTTGGGCGTTTTTAACAGTCGGCATTGCACTCGGCAGTTGGTGGGCCTATTACGAGCTGGGTTGGGGCGGCTGGTGGTTTTGGGATCCGGTTGAAAACGCGTCCTTTATGCCCTGGTTGGTGGCCTGTGCATTGATACACGCGCAAGCCATTACCGAAAAGCGCGGTACCTTTGTCAATTGGACGCTGCTACTTTCGATCGCTGGCTTTAGCCTGAGCCTATTGGGAACATTCCTCGTGCGCTCCGGAATTTTGACTTCTGTGCATGCCTTCG
>JBBQBR010000121.1:0-7029 GCA_038317875.1 Lysobacterales bacterium | reverse complement strand
GCTTCGATTTGGCGCGCCGTTAGACGCCCACTCTCTACAGCCTTCAGGCCAAATTCACCGAAACTCACTTCATTGCCACACCACGCCAGGCCACGGTTACGGCCCTTGTGTTGTTTACGGTATTTAGTACGACTTGGTTGCAACATGATTAACGTCCTTCTTTCGAAGACATGCGAGGCTCAGCTTTCGCTTCGCTCAAGGGCGCATGAAGGTCAAATACTTCGCCTTTGTAAATCCACGTCTTGACACCAATGATGCCGTAGGTGGTTTTCGCTTCGGCAAAGCCATAGTCAATATCAGCGCGCAGAGTGTGTAATGGCACGCGGCCTTCGCGATACCATTCAGTGCGTGCAATTTCAGCGCCGTTCAAACGACCAGCAACGTTAACCTTGATGCCGAGCGCCCCTAAGCGCATCGCGTTTTGCACCGCACGCTTCATGGCGCGTCGGAACATTATCCGACGCTCAAGTTGCTGCGCAATACTTTCTGCGACCAGTTGTGCGTCGGTTTCTGGCTTGCGAATTTCAACGACGTTGATATGCGTTGGAACACCCATCAAATCCGATACTTCCTTACGAAGCTTTTCAATGTCTTCGCCCTTCTTGCCGATCACGACACCGGGGCGCGCTGTGTGTATCGTAATGCGGGCAGTCTTTGCCGGCCGCTCAATCTGAATCCGGCTTATGCCAGCCTGCACCAATTTCGCGCGCAGCATGTCGCGCGTTTTAATGTCCGCTATCAAGTAGCTGGCGAAATCCTTCTTTGTTGCGTACCACTTTGAGTTCCAGTCACGCGAAATGCCGAGACGGAAACCTATTGGATGAACTTTGTGACCCATAGCAATCCTTCCTTATCGCTTGTCGCCGACGACGACGGTGACGTGACTAGTACGCTTCACGATGCCAGCTCCGCGACCTTTAGCGCGAGGCTGCATACGCTTTAAACGCGGGCCCTCGTCAATAAAAATTTGCGTTACAGAGAGAGTATCGATGTCTGCGCCGAGGTTATTTTCCGCGTTAGACACTGCTGACAGCAGTACCTTGCGGATGATTGCTGCACCACGCTTATTGCTAAATTGCAACAAGTTTGCTGCGCTACCGACGGCTAGACCGCGCACCTGATCAGCAACTAAGCGACCTTTTTGTGGTGAGAGACGCACCATGCGTAAAATTGCTTTCGCTTCCATGTTATTTGCCCCCCGATGCTTTCTTGTCGCCCGCGTGGCTCTTGAAAGTACGCGTCAACGCGAACTCTCCGAGCTTATGACCAACCATGTTCTCATTAATTGCGACAGGCACGTGCGCCCGCCCATTGTGGATCGCGAAAGTCATCCCAACCATATCTGGGCTGATCATTGACCGTCTTGACCAAGTCTTAATTGGCTTCTTACTATTACTTGCTGCCGCAGCGGCCACCTTCTTCTGGAGGTGATCATCGATGAACGGACCTTTTTTTAGCGAACGCGCCATAATTTAGTTACTCCATTAACCTTTGCGGCTGCGGCGGCGAACGATCATGCTATCCGTGCGCTTGTTTTTACGTGTCTTGTAGCCCTTCGACGGCTGGCCCCAAGGTGAAACCGGATGGGGATTACCCTGCCCGCTCTTACCTTCACCACCACCGTGCGGGTGGTCGACCGGATTCATGACCACGCCGCGAACGGTTGGGCGAATACCGCGCCAGCGCTTAGCGCCAGCTTTGCCGATATGCTCAAGATTATGTTCGCCGTGGCCAACTTCGCCGATCACTGCGCGGCAATCTGACGGCACTTTTCGCATTTCGCCCGAGCGTAATCGTAAGGTTGCATAACCCGCATCTCTAGCGATCAACGACACAGATGCGCCGGCGCTACGAGCCATCTGCGCACCTGCGCCCGGCTTCAACTCGATGCAGTGAATGACGCTACCGATGGGCATGTTCGAAAGCGGCATGCAGTTACCCGTTTTGACACCCGCTTCGCGGCCCGAAAGAATGACATCACCGGCCTGCAAACCCTTTGGCGCGATAATATAACGGCGCTCGCCGTCGGCATAACAAATGAGTGCAATATGCGCGGTACGATTTGGATCATACTCCAAACGCTCTACCGTGCCTGGAACACCATCTTTCGTACGCTTAAAGTCGATTAAACGATAGTGCTGGCGCGAACCGCCGCCACGATGGCGGGTCGTAATTCGACCGTAGCAGTTGCGTCCGCCCGTATTGGACTGACTGTCCAACAACGCTTTGACAGGTGCGCCTTTATGCAGGTTCGGCGTAACTACGCGAACCATACCTCGACGTCCCGGCGACGTTGGATTCATTTTCATTAATGACATGATTTTTCCCCTATGCCTTCAAGCCAAAGTCGATGCTTTGACCTTCGCTGAGCGTGACATAAGCTTTACGATAGCCTTGGCGATGCCCTTGCCGACTGCGGAAAGCTTTCGCCTTACCTTTGATGTTCGCGACTTGCACTGCATCAACCTTGACTTTGAACATCGCTTCGACAGCGCTCTTTACCTCAGCCTTTGTGGCTGTGGAATCAATTTTGAAAACATACTGATTGTGCAAAGCCTGCACTCGCGCCGTCTTTTCAGACACGTGCGGTGCGCGCAGAACCAAATAGTCGCGTTCAGTTCGAATGATCGCACTCATGACAGCCACTCCTGAACTTTTTTCACAGCGCCAGAGGTAATGACCACATGTTTAGCAGTGATCAAACTTACCGGATCGATACCGGCGACATCAACAAGCGCGAGGTGCGGCACGTTACGTGACGCCAAGAAAAGATTCTTGCTTACTTCTTCGCCAATCAGTAAAGCTTTGGTAACGCCTAAACCCTTGAGCTTCTCGATCATACCCTTCGTTTTTGGCGAGGACACTTCAATGCTGTCCACAACTTTCAAACGATCCTGTCGGATTAACTCAGAGAAAATAACCTGCAGAGCACCGCGATACATCTTGCGATTGACTTTTTGAGTAAAGTTGCGCGGTTTCGCAGCAAACGACACACCACCACCCACAAATATTGGTGCGCGATAATCGCCGTGACGCGCACCGCCACCCTTTTGCTTCTTGAATTTCTTCGTGGTGCCAGTGACTTCAGAACGCGTTTTTTGCGCCTTTGTCCCTGCGCGGCCCGCTGCTTGATACGCAGTAACCACTTGATGCACCAAATCTTCAGCGTACTCACGAGCGAAAACCGAATCGGAGACGCTTAAATTTCCACCACCTACAATATTAAGTTCCATAGTCGCGCTCCTTAACCCTTCGCCGCTGGCTTAACAACGACGTCGCCATTGGTCGCGCCCGGAACCGGACCACTGACCATAATAAGATGGCGCTCAAGGTCAATTCGTACAACCTTCAAATTCTGCGTCGTTTGTTGTACGTCACCCATGTGTCCAGCCATCTTCTTGCCAGGGAAAACACGTCCTGGCGTTTGCCGCTGACCGAGCGATCCAGGCGAACGGTGACTCAATGAGTTACCGTGCGTAGCGTCACCCATTTTGAAGTTGTGGCGCTTGATCGTGCCGGCGAAACCTTTACCTTTAGTCACGCCAGTAACGTCAACCATGTCGCCAACAGCAAATGTGTCGACTTTAATTTCCGCACCGACTGCGAAACCACCGATTTCTTGCGCGTCTACGCGCAGCTCCCACAGACCGCGACCCGTGCCAGCATTCGCTTTCGCGAAGTGACCCTTCTGCGGCTTGTTGAGCAACGAAGCGCGCTTGCTGCCGAGCGTGACTTGAATCGCGCTGTAGCCGTCCGTTTCGTTCGTCTTTACTTGTGTTACGCGATTTGGCTCCGCTTGAATGACAGTAACAGGGATCCCTGCGCCCGCTTCAGTGAAAATTCGCGTCATGCCGCATTTGCGGCCGATTAGTCCAATTGCCATAGCTTTAGCCCCCGAGATCAATAGAGCTTGATCTGGACATCTACGCCAGCGGCGAGATCCAGATCTTTCAACGCATCAACAGTTTTGTCGTTCGGATCGATGATATCCAGCACGCGCTTGTGTGTGCGGGCCTCATACTGATCACGAGCGTCTTTGTCGACGTGGGGCGACACCAATACGGTGTAGCGTTCAATTTTTGTTGGAAGCGGAATCGGACCCCGCACCTGCGCACCTGTGCGCCGGGCAGTTTCGACGATTTCGCTTGCTGAACGGTCGATCAAACGATGATCAAACGCCTTCAGTCGGATGCGAATCCGTGGCTGAGCCATGACTTTTCCTCTGCGCGTTTCGCGCAATTAACAGTAAAGAACGATCTCAGCTGCAATCCCGCAACTGAGTTAAGACATTTTGCTACGTTAACGACCACTACAACAACAACTCAGGAAGCTAACAGGCCATCGCTGGCCTGAACTCAGCCCGCAAGCATACAACTTATTTTATGACTTTTGCCACAACGCCCGCACCAACAGTGCGGCCGCCTTCACGAATTGCGAAACGTAGGCCTTCTTCCATCGCGATTGGTGCGATTAAAGAAACAACCATCTTAACGTTGTCACCTGGCATGACCATTTCCACGCCTTCTGGTAACTGGCAGTCGCCGGTTACGTCGGTCGTGCGGAAGTAGAACTGCGGACGGTAGCCTTTGAAAAATGGCGTATGACGACCGCCTTCTTCTTTGCTCAACACATAAATTTCAGCTTCAAAATCGGTATGTGGCTTGATCGAACCTGGCTTACAAACCACTTGGCCGCGTTCGACGTCTTCGCGCTTCGTGCCGCGCAGCAACAAACCGATGTTATCCCCAGCTTGACCTTGATCGAGCAACTTGCGGAACATCTCAACGCCCGTCGCAATCGTCTTTTGCGTATCTTTCAAACCGACAATCTCAACTTCCTCGCCAACCTTGACGATTCCGCGCTCAACACGACCTGTAATCACGGTGCCACGACCGGAGATCGAGAATACGTCTTCAACTGGCATCAAGAAAGGCTTGTCAATTTCGCGCAGCGGCTGCGGAATGAAGGAGTCCAGCGCGTCAACCAACTTGATAATCGACGGCACACCGATTTCTGATTGGTCGCCTTCCAAAGCCTTCAAAGCCGAGCCACGAATAATCGGGGTATCGTCGCCTGGGAACTTGTACTTGACCAAGAGTTCGCGGATTTCCATTTCGACTAGCTCAAGCAGCTCAGCGTCGTCGACCATATCGGCCTTGTTCAAAAACACAACAATGTGCGGAACGCCGACTTGGCGTGCCAGCAAAATGTGCTCGCGTGTTTGCGGCATTGGGCCGTCGGCTGCGGAACACACCAAAATTGCGCCGTCCATTTGTGCCGCGCCAGTGATCATGTTTTTCACATAATCGGCGTGGCCTGGGCAATCGACGTGCGCGTAGTGACGCATTGGGGATTCATATTCGACGTGCGCGGTCGAAATCGTGATACCACGCGCCTTTTCTTCTGGCGCTTTGTCAATTTGGTCGTAGGCCTTGTACTCGCCGCCAAAACGCTCTGCACCAATCTTGGTCAAAGCCGCTGTTAACGTTGTCTTGCCGTGATCGACGTGACCGATAGTGCCGACGTTGACGTGCGGCTTGTTGCGTTCAAACTTTGCTTTGCTCATGGCGGTGATCCGTACGATGAATGAATTAGATAATGCGATATGACTAAATTGGTGCCCACGATTGGAATCGAACCAACGACCTCCTCCTTACCAAGGAGGTGCTCTACCGACTGAGCTACGGGGGCAATGAAACTGCTACTGCTAAATCTAACGCTTTGTATTACAACGAACTTTACGCATCTTCCGTTCCAACGGCACAGCTGTAGTTGGAGCGGGATGCGGGAATCGAACCCGCGCTATTAGCTTGGAAGGCTAGAGTTCTACCATTGAACTAATCCCGCGAGTTGATACTTCAAAACCTTACAACAGCGCTTTAATGCTTTTGAATTTGGTGGAGGAACGTGGATTCGAACCACGGAAGTCGAAACAACTGATTTACAGTCAGTCCCCTTTGGCCGCTTGGGTATTCCTCCGACAATCAGCCGAGGATTTAAGAGCCTGAAGCGTTTTTTGTCAAGCAATAAAACTGCCTAACTGGGCTTTACGCCACGCACATTCAGCTGATCGCAGGGTTTTGGTGCAGCCACAGCGGGGCGCCAGTCGCGTAGTGTTCGTGCTTCCAGATTGGCACGCGCGCCTTAATTTCGTCAATGATAAAGCGCGTGGCATTAAAGGCCGCGTCGCGATGGCCAGCGCTCACGCCAACCCAGACTGCAAGTTCAGACAACTGCAATGCACCGATACGGTGCACGCAAAGCGCGCCATTTATTGCAAACAGACGCAACGCTTCCTGCACGACGTTCTCGCCTTCACTCACCGCTAAAAGCGGATGCGCTTGATAGCTCAAACTGATTACCGCCGTTCCTGCGTGGTTATCGCGCACCCAGCCCTCAAAACTGACATAAGCGCCGGAGCTAGTTGTTAGCAAATCCTGCCTTAGTTTTGCGGTATCAAATAGTTGGTTTGAAAGTTGAAATAATGCTTGCGACATGGCTAAAGTGATTAGGGCAGCTTGGCCGGACAGTGTAACCGGCAGAGGCGTTTGCTAAGCTCCTACGATGATAAATCGAATGCAATTGATGCGCGACCCGCGTGGCTGGATCGCTACTGGCTTGGGCAGTGGCCTAGCACCCGTTGCGCCGGGAACCTTCGGCACGTTTGCCGCGTTACCGCTGTGTTGGGCGCTTGGACATTATTTGCCACCTTGGGGCTATTTGCTGGCGACGGTAGCGCTATTTTGCGTCGGTTGGTGGGCGGCGGCGTGGGTTGTGCGCACCTATAAAATTCAAGATCCAGGCGTGATCGTGATTGACGAATGGGCCGGCATGGCCATCACTTGGCTGCCTGTTGCATATTGGCCGCACACACTAAATTTTTGGCTTGTTTTGGGCGCTGCGTTCTTGAGCTTTCGCGCCACTGATATTGTCAAACCCTGGCCTGCCAGCTGGGCTGACAGCAAATTGCATGGTGGCTTTGGTGCGATGCTGGATGATGCATTTGCGGGCATTTGGAGCGCTGCAATT